>JAISOY010000061.1 GCA_031275285.1 Bacteroidales bacterium
TTACTTCTAATGATATATGAATAAGGCTGTTCTTATTCACTTCTAGAGGAGTGTATTTGAAACAATTTTCAACTAAGGGCTGGAAAATCATAGGGGGAATAGAGATATCCTTATTATCTCCTATATCATAAGAAAAGGTGATATCCTTCGCACTCTCGAAGCGAAGTTTCTGAAAGTCAATAAAATTTTCGATGTATTCAATATCCTTATATAGCGGTGTCAATTCCGTTTCGCAATCTTCCATTACATAACGCATCATCTGGGCCAGTTTTAGAACATAGCCCGATGTATATTCATCTTTAAAATACGTCATTGAATAAATATTATTCAGCGCATTGAATATGAAATGGGAATTGATCTGGGATTTTAGCACCCGCACTTCCAGTATCTTCTTTTCGGATAATAATTCTTCTTTTTGCCTGGCGTCTTCCGTCGTTTTTTTGGAAAAGAAGATAATATTCGAGATAGCATAGGTCAGTGTGAAGAGTGTAAAAAACCTCGCTCCGGAAAAAACAAATTTATATTCATGTTTGGGTGTAATATTGAAATGTTTGAATGTATACATCTCCAACCTGCTGCAAACATAAGCCAACGGTATAATCATCATGATCGAGAGAATAATGTATATGACTTTTTTTTCCTTCATCAACAGTTTAGGAATCAGTACTATCTGTGTCATATAATATATGATCATTATACTTATAATCGTAATCAGGGCCATTATCAATGACAATTCAACATTTATCCATAACAACTGGATAAACATGATAATAAAGATAACCAGCCAGATAATTACTGTCTGGAAACCGATTGAAGAGCGTATATAGTTTAATAATTTATTCATGAAGGCTATTAAAGTAAAACTATTCAAAAATAATAATTACCGGGATATAAAAACAATATATTCAATCAATTTACCAATTGTATCTACCAAACTATTGATTTCATCAACAAATATGTTTTTAGGTTGGTTTTTGTCGACAAAAGCCTGTTTTTGGAGGATTAGAACTGTTACGTACGGATAATTTCCTGTTTTGTTGAATATTTTTTTTGAAGCCGGAATTGTGCCTGATTTTTGTTCCCGAACGTAAGAACACTTATCATTTCAATTAATAAAATAAAAATGGAACAGGTTAAAGAAAACAGTTTGGAAAATCTCAATGTCGATTTATTGATCGGCCATGTTTTCAAATTGTGGATAAGAAACAGGAAGCAAATGCTGGATGAATTCAAAATTACAGGGCCTCAATACGATGTTTTATCGGCCATCTATCATCTAAGCGACATGAAAACGGAAATCATACAGATGGATTTATCGGAAGTAACAGGAATAGATCCGATGACGATTTCCACCATTTTACGCAATCTGGAAAAGAATGATATGATTACCCGCATTCGTGGAACAGTGAATACCAGGGTGATATATATAAAATTAACCAAGAAGGGGAAATCTTTCTATGATCAGGCATTTTCGAAAATGTCGTCATGTTACGATAATTTCTACCGCCATATCGACGGGAAAAGTTTTACGGGCCAATTACTCGTATTATCCAATGAATTAAATAAACTAAAATAAAACAACAATGAAAACAACGATGATTTTAATAGGTGGAGCGATGGCTCTTTTAAGTTTTGCTTCATGCGGGAGCAATAAGCAAACTCAGACAACAAACAAGGAAACACTGGGTCAGGAATATCCCGTAACGGTTGTGACAGCGAGGAACGCTGACATGCAGTCCGTATATCCTGCAACAATTAAGGGACAGGAGGATATTGAGATCAGGCCTCGTGTTGACGGCTATATTGAAGAAATATATGTAGACGAGGGTTCTGTCGTCAAAGCAGGACAAATGTTATTTAAAATCAATTCTCCATCATCCGAACAGGCTTTAACTTCGGCCAAAGCTTCTGTTAACAGCGCCAAAGCACAGGTAAATACGGCAGAAGTGAATGTGGAACGTTACAGGCCTCTGGCGGAAAAGGGAATTGTGAGCAAAGTACAGTTAAAAACGTACGAAAATTCCTATGAATCGGCAATGGCTACATTAGAGCAGGCAGAAGCCACATTAAAAAATGCAGAAGCCACCATGAGCTGGACAAAGGTAACCAGCCCTGTCGACGGTGTTGTCGGTTCAATACCTTACCGCAAAGGAAGTCTGGTTAATTATAGTAATGCGCTGACAACCATAGCCAATACGAAAAGTGTGTATGCTTATTTTTCTTTAAATGAACGGAGATTAATGGATTTTCTGGAAAATGTGGAAGGTAACACCCAATCCGAAAAGATTAAAAATATGCCTCCTGTTTCGCTGATCCTCGCAGATGGTTCTGAATATGAACAAAAGGGACGGATCGAGACCATAACGGGGATCGTGGATGTAACGACAGGCTCTGCAAATTTTCGTGCGGAATTTCCCAATCAATCAGGTAAATTAAGAAGCGGAACGAGCGCTAAAATAATCGTACCCAGAACGCTGAATGATGTGTTCGTGATACCTCAGAGAGCAACATTTACACAACAGGACAAAGTATTGGTTTATAAATTGGATGGCGATGTCGTACAACAACAGATCATATCCGTCCTTTCTATGCCGAACGGACAGGAATATGCCGTAACGACCGGCTTGTCACATGGGGATGTCATTGTTTCAGACGGTGTTGCAACTCTCCGCAACGGAATGGCCATATCTACCAAAGGGAATAACCAGACTGCTTTGAACCAATAAGCTGATTTACAAAAATATATCTCATTTATCCTCCTGCCAGAAGCAGGAGGACAGGGAATCGTACACTCTAATAAAAAGAAGAAAACATGTTAAAGACATTTATAGAACGTCCGGTATTATCCACCGTAATATCCATTGTTATCGTGGTATTGGGGATCATCGGAATAAATATGTTGCCGATTGAGCAATATCCCGATATCGCACCTCCGACAGTACGCGTATCGGCATCATACAGCGGTGCAAATGCCGATGTGATCATGAATAGTGTGGTTATACCATTGGAAGAAGCGATAAATGGTGTAGAAGGGATGACATATATGACATCGTCTGCTTCGATAGGTTCTGCCAGTATTACGGTCTATTTCGAACAGGGTACAAACCCGGATATGGCAGCAGTGAATGTTCAGAACCTGGTAAATCAGGCCTCGGCATTGCTTCCGGCCGAAGTAACACAGGCAGGAGTAACCGTAAGGAAACAGCAAACCAGTAATATCCTGATGCTCTCGCTTTCTTCCGAAAATCCCGAATATGATGACGGATTTCTCCAAAATTATGCGAATATCAATATTTTACCCCAAATAAAAAGGGTTCAGGGAGTCGGTAACGCGGAAGCATATGGGGCGAAGGATTATTCGATGCGGATATGGTTTAAGCCCGATGTAATGGCTTCCTACAAAATTTCTACCAGTGAAGTCATTAACGCGCTGAGGGACCAGAATATTGAAGCAGCACCGGGTCAGTTGGGAGAAAGCGGCAACCAGGCATTTCAATATACATTAAAATATACAGGACGTTTATCCTCCGTAGAGGAATTCGAAGACATCATCATTCGTTCCAACGACGGGAAAATAGTTCGCCTGAACGATGTTGCCACAGTTGAACTGGGAACTTTACAATATAGCGTGTCTACAACTACCGACGGTAATCCTGCAATTATGATCGCCATTAACCAGACAGCCGGGTCGAATGCCACGGAAGTGATCACAAAAGTAAAAGCAGAATTGGAAAATGCCGAAAAAGATTTTCCTCCCGGAGTGAAGTTCACTTACCTTCAGGATGTCAGTGATTTTTTAAATGCTTCCATCAGCAAGGTTATCACCACTTTACTTGAAGCATTCCTTCTGGTTTTCCTCGTTGTATTTATATTCCTGCAAAACTTCAGATCTACGCTGATACCGGCTATTGCCGTACCTGTGGCCATTATCGGTACATTCTTCTTTTTATGGATCATGGGCTTTTCCATTAACCTTCTTACTTTATTCGCTCTTGTACTGGCGATCGGTATCGTAGTTGATGATGCGATTGTGGTTGTTGAGGCTGTACATGCCGAACTCGAACGCGGTACAAAAGATCCGAAAGAGGCGGCAATTAAAGCCATGAAAGAAATAGCCCCTGCCATCATATCTATTACACTGGTCATGGCATCGGTATTTATTCCGGTAAGTTTTATCGGGGGAACCAGTGGTGTTTTCTATCAACAGTTCGGCCTGACATTAGCTTTTGCCATTGCTATTTCGGCGGTGAACGCATTGACTTTAAGTCCTGCACTCTGTGCTCTTTTACTTAAACCACATGAAGAAGAACATGGTAAGAAGAATTTTCTGAAACGTTTCTATTATTATTTCAATATCGGATTTAATGCCGCTACTTCAAAATATAAACAATCTCTTGTCTTTTTGGGAAAGAAAGGGAACCGGTGGATCACCGCGGCAATTATCATAGTTGCTACTGCCGTCTTATTCGGTTTAATGAGGATGATACCTACCGGATTTGTACCGCAGGAAGATAGTGGCGGTGTGATGGCTACCATTACTCTGCCTCCCGGATCATCAATGGAAAGAACGGATTCTGTAGTACAGGCGGTGATTAAGATGGCGGAAGAAATACCGGAAGTGAAGCATATAGGGAGCCTTAACGGTTTGAGCTTCATGAGTGGAATGGGAAGTTCTTATGGTTCAGCTATCATAAAAATGGATCATTGGGATAACCGGGAGATCACTGCAAACGAAGTTGCTGCAATCATGACGGAAAAAACCAAGTCAATAAACAATGCCACATTCATGTTTTTCGGTACACCCACAATTTCGGGTTTCGGTTTAAGCACCGGTGTAGCCATGAGTATGCAGGATCGTACCGGTGGTAGTATTTATGACTTCTACGACATCACCAACGATTTCATTGCAAAAATGAATCAACGGGATGAGGTGATGGTAGCCATGACTACATTTAATCCTAATTTCCCTCAAAAACAAATTGAAGCCAATATGGCTAAGATTAAGGATGCCGGACTTACTTTAAGCGAGATAATGGGGACATTACAGGCTTATATCGGCAGCCAGTATATCTCGAATTTCAATTTATATGGAAAACAATTCAGGGTAATGGTACAGGCTGCTCCTGAATATCGTACAAAACTGGATGATCTGGATGGTTTGTTCGTGAAAACGATCAGTGGAGAAATGGCTCCGGTAACGGAATTTTTAACAATAACCGATATTACGGGTCCCGAAACACGTACACGCTTTAATTTATACTCTTCCATGGATTTGACAATCATTCCTAATTATCGGGATGGTTACAGTACCGGTGATGTTATTAAAGCGGTTGAAGAGGTGAAAGAACAGACGCTTCCGTCAGGTTATTCATACGAATTTTCGGGAATGACACGTGAAGAACAAAAAAGCAGCAGCCAGACCGTATTGATATTCGGGCTTTGTCTGATATTCGTTTATCTGCTGTTAGCCGCTTTATATGAAAGTTACATCCTGCCCTTGGCCGTTATTTTCTCTTTACCGGTAGGGTTAGCAGGAGTAATGATCTTCCTTGCCGCATTTGGTTTAAGCCAGGGGATTACCAATAATATTTATGTCCAGATAGCCATGATTATGCTCATCGGATTACTTGCCAAAAACGCCATTTTGATTGTAGAATATGCCATACAACGGCGTCAACAGGGAATGAGTATCGTTGATGCGGCAATAAATGGAGCTGTGGCCCGTTTCCGGCCGATCCTGATGACATCTTTTGCTTTCATTTTCGGATTATTGCCTCTGGCAATCGCTACGGGTGCAGGTGCAATCGGTAACCGTTCAATCGGTATCAGTGCCATCGGAGGCATGCTTATCGGCACGCTTATCGGAGTAATTGTGATCCCTACGCTTTATATCATATTCCAGAAATTACAGGATAAATTCGGTAAGTCGGATACGGTAATTTCAACCGATGAATTAACAACACAACAAAATAACGGATAATCATGAACAAGTATAAATTTATATTAGGGTTTGTTGTCCTGGTAGGACTCACCTCCTGCGGGACAATGAAGCCGTATCAAACGCCGGTTACCGAAACCGGTAAACTGTATGGGGAAATGACATCGACCGATACGGTCACCATAGCGGATATTCCGTGGAGGGAATATTTTTCGGATCAGAACCTGATTACTTTAATTGAGGAAGGAATCGAA
Organism: Bacteroidales bacterium; assembly: GCA_031275285.1. Taxonomy (NCBI): domain Bacteria; kingdom Pseudomonadati; phylum Bacteroidota; class Bacteroidia; order Bacteroidales; species Bacteroidales bacterium. The sequence goes on from JAISOY010000061.1 coordinate 6,193, forward strand.
AAAAATCACGATTTGCGGATAGCATATACTCGTATTCAACAAGCCGAAGCAAACCTGAGTATGGCAAAAGCGGCTTGCTTTCCCGATATTTCATTGGTAGGCCAGGTAAATTATTCGGGAAACAGTTTTGGAAGCAGAGGAAAAGATGTGTTGGGTTATAATTCCACAAATTATACGCTTGGCATATCTGCCGGATGGGAACTGGATATCTGGGGAAAACTCAGCAGTCAATCCAAAGCCAAATATGCTCAGTTTCTGAGTAGTCAGGCATACAAAGATCTCATTCAGACATCTTTGGTGGCGAATATTGCCACATCCTATTATTCATTGCTGGCTTTAGATGAAAAGTTAGCCATTACAAGGGAAACCATCGTTTTACTTGAAAAAAGCGTTGAAACGATGGAGGACCTGAAAGAATCCGGAGTACTGAACGGCGCAGCGGTGGAGCAAAGTAAATCTTTATTTTACAATACGCAAACAAGTATTCCCGACCTGGAAAGCCAGATCTGGCAATTGGAAAATTCAATATGCCTGATGCTTGGCCGTTCGCCCGGGCAAATAACCCGGTCTTCCATATTTGAGCAGCAATATCCCGACCATCTCGAATACGGCATACCTGCACAGATGCTGGCGAAGCGTCCGGATGTACGACAGGCGGAGTTATCTTTCCGTTCGGCATTTGAGTTGACAAAAGCAGCCCGAGCCGGTTTTTATCCGGCAATCAGGATCACTTCCGGTACCATAGGATATGGAACAAATAATACATTGTCGGACTTCTTTAAGCCGGAAAATATCTTTGCCAACGTAATCGGGGGATTGACCCAACCCATTTTTGCCAAAAAACAATTAACCGGAAACCTCAAAATAGCCAATGCCCAACAAGAGGAAGCCCTTTTGACATTTGAAAAAACGGTTTTATCTGCCGGGCAGGAAGTAACGAATGTTTTATTTTCATTTGAATCATCCCTGAAAAAGAATTATACGAGGGAAAAACAAATAGAAGCATGCAAGAACTCCGTTTATTTTACACAGGAATTACTGATAGCCGGTGATGCCAATTATACGGAGGTACTTACTGCCGAGCAGAACCTTTTATCGGCATTACTCAATCAGGTAAATGACCGGTTAGAGCAATTGAATTGTACCGTAGAATTATACAGGATTTTGGGAGGTGGTATCGAATAGTTCGTTTCCCATCGTAATAAATCCATCACTAAAACTTCCGGTAAGATGACTGGATTGAAATAAATACAAGAATAAATACCTAATAGACAGCTTGAATAAAATGAAAAAGAAGAAAGTGTCCAACATATTTGACACTTTCTTCTTTTTTGTATCCTTATCTGGTATCTACGAATACCCGTTTAGTATACCTAAAGATGGTTCGTAAAACTAAAAAATCAAATCAAAATAGGCAATAACTGACAGATTCATTTAACGGGTGTATACTCTGTATTTGTCAACATACCACAAGAATAACATTTTGTTTGCAGAGGAATTGATATCGGGTATACTATAATGATATGATCGAAACCGGCGCAAAAGTCCGGTTTTTAACTATTGATTTTCAAATTAGATTTTAAGGATAAATATTCGTTATAGGATAATATTCTATTTTTCTACAAAATCAGCATCTTATATTTGAATTTTAAACGGAAATAAAACTTTACCTACCTGCAACTTATAGTGTGGGTTATAGGTTCTGGAAATATTATCACATAATTATTGTTCATCTAAATAAATAATAATGAAGATTCTTGTTACTGGGTGTGCAGGATTTATCGGATATCACATAACTCAAAAACTTTTATCATGCGGACATTCGGTCATTGGTATAGACAACCTTAATGATTACTATTCTCCTGCACTTAAAACTTCAAGGCTTACACAGCTTGGAATTAATATTTTTGACATAAAACAAAATATTCCTGTTTATGGGAAAAATAATTTGTGTTTTATTCAGGCTGATATAAATGATACTTCATTATATCCCACGATTTTGAAAAATGAAAAAATAGAGGTTATTTGCCATTTAGCAGCCCAAGCGGGAGTACGGTATAGCATTGAAAATCCACAGCAATATATTTCATCTAACATAAATGGATTTTTCAATATCATTGAATATTGCAGGGCCAATCCTGAAACTAAATTAGTCTTTGCCAGTAGTTCAAGCGTATACGGTAATAATACTTCTGTTCCTTACAAGGAAACGGATATAACCGATACGCCAGTTAGCCTGTATGCCGCGACAAAGAAAGCGAATGAACTTATTGCACACAGCTATTCAGCATTATATGGTATTAATATCATTGGGTTACGGTTCTTTACAGCCTATGGCCCATGGGGACGACCTGATATGGCTCCGTTTCTTTTCACAGAGGCTATTCTGAATGATCGTAAGCTGAAACTATTCAATAATGGAAATATGTCGCGTGATTTTACCTTTATAGATGATATTACAGAAGGGATATATAAAGTTCTATTAAATAACCCTGACAGCACTTCGGGCCCTTTGTTTAGGATTTATAATATTGGAAATTCAACGCCTGTGCAACTCGAAGATTTCATTTCAACAATCGAACAGATTACGAAAAAAAAAGCACAGAAAGTATATGAAACGATGCAGCCAGGCGATGTAAAAGATACATGGGCTGATACTTCTCTTTTAAGGCGTGATTATGGCTATGCACCAACAACATCCATCAATACCGGACTTGCTGCTTTTATTCAGTGGTATGAAGATTATTATTTAAGAGGATTGTATGACAATAAAAATGGATAAATATGCGGTATAGATATTTATTATTATTTATTACTGCTTTTATATTCCGGGATTATACTCTGGCGAATGAGCTAAAGTATATCAGTGTTGTTGAGGAAGCTATTCAAAACGTCACATGGTTTACATTCTATATTCATGGTGAAATTTACGCTGGTAAACCTCCGATGTAGTTCTGGTTTATTACCTTCTTTTGGTGTAATAATATTGATAAACAGATGGTTGGAAAATGAAGAGATGACAAAGTCGACAATAACAACTATTAAAGAAAACAAAATTATCCGGTACGCGTACTATAAGTTTAAAACGGTATCCAATATAGGTGTTTATCCCAACGGTATCCTCCAACTAATGAATTCTGTTATGGAATTGTATTCGATAGTACAAAGTGAACAACAAACAATATTATTTGCAGGAAACAGGGAAATACGATATTATGATAAATTTGCCGGTATGATTACCATGTATAATCCAGAATGCTCTTATGGAGAATATAGTTGGTATTTATCGGGTGAAAATAATAGAGATAGGATAATTAATAATAATTTCAATATATAATAGTTTCATGGAAAATATGCTCTCCCCCATATCGGATAAATTGATGGATATAAAATCTTGTTTATTGATCGTTACTGTTTGTTTCTTTGCATTTTTCATAAATAATAATATTATTCCCGCAGATCTGATGGAGTCCCGCAATCTGGCAACCGCTCAGGAAATGCTCAGAACAGGAAACTACCTTATTCCGACAATGAACGGGGAACTCAGGCTTGAAAAACCACCGCTTCCGACATGGATTGCAGCAGGAGTGGAACATATTCTGCCAGATAACCTTTCTGCACAACGCTGTATGACGGGAATCATTGCGACCATAATGGCACTGTTTCTTTACCTGCTAGTACGGAAAATGACAAAAGAACGCCTGTTGGCTCTTATTTCAGCCATCGTTTTAGTTACCTCGTATAATGTTATTATGATGGGGCGAACCGCTACATGGGATATTTATTGCCATAGCTTCATGCTTATTGCCATTTATTTAATCGTTTGCGCCTTTGAATCGAAAGGGGCACAATGGGGACGTTTTATATTGGCCGGTATCTTTATGGGATTATCCTTTTTAAGTAAGGGGCCTGTTGCATTTTATGCACTGTTATTGCCCTTTTTGCTTGGATATGGTTTTGTGATGCGACCTGAAATAAAAGGTAAAATTCCATCCGTTTGTGTAATGATTGTCCTGTGTCTCTCGGTATCATTCTGGTGGCCATGCTACATTGCCGTTTTTCATCCCGAGACCGGGATGGCTGTCGCGGGCAAAGAATCTGCCAACTGGTTGAACCACAACGTCAGACCCCTGTGGTATTACTGGGGATTCGCTGCAGAAGCGGGTATATGGGCGTTATTCTGGGTAACCTCACTCTTTTATTTCTTTTGGCAGAAAAATACAGAACAAATAAAGACTTTTCGTTTCTCGATAATTTGGACATTCGTCGCCCTCATACTCCTGTCATTGATACCGGAAAAGAAAACACGTTATTTACTTCCTTTGCTAATCCCGGGTTCCATAAATATTGCTTTTTATATCTGGTACAGCATACGGGACCTATCCACAAAAGGAAAGAAAATTCTTTTCAGGGTCAATGGATCGGTCGTGAGCGCTATCGCTCTCTGTATGCCAATCCTGCTATACCTGCTGTTTGTACGTAAAGAGGCGTTGTCCTGGCTTGTTTTTATACTCACATCGTTAATTTTTATCGGATTAGCCCTATGGATGCTCGCCGGACTTTACGGAAAAAAGAGCATATTCCCGAGACGGATTTTCGTAGGAACGGCATTGGTAATGATAACGTTCCTGACTTTCTGTTTCCAATATGCTGGACAATTATTCATCAACCAACAAAGGTATAGCATCCATGCAGTGCGGGATAATCCGGCTATCGAAGGGCTGCCATTTTACCATAGTACAAAGGAAGGCATCCGCATGGAATTAGTTTATGAAGCGAACCGCAATATTACACCGCTTGACATAGAAAATGACAGTCTTTTTTACGCCAGCCTGCCATTTGTATTGGTTAGTACGGAAGCTGCCAAAGATATATTGCAAGGGAAACAGGTAACCATCGAATACATTGATACATTCGACAACAACTGGCGCAAACCCGATAACAAATATTACAATAAAAATATGGTTAAAGAGGTTTCTATTATTAGAGGCAAAAATGATTATTGATCCTTTCTGCCTGATTTATAGCCAATCATTATATTACGGGCATATACAATAAATCCAGTTGCTTGTCCGAGAATCAGTACCGGATCATGGCGAATAATAGCATAGGATATAATCATTGCTGATCCGGTCAGGCTGATGATCCAGAACATAATCGGCAATACGGATTCTCCTGCCTTGCGTGAATAGCACCATTGGTAAATAAATCGCAGTGTAAATGTAAACTGTCCTATAACTCCGAATACAATTAGCCAAACAGGAATGTTCTCTTGCATGAAAAGTTGTGTGACTGTATCGTTCCAATTCAAGAGGAAGTAACTAACGGCTGCGATCGGTATAGAGAAGAAAATAATCCGGAAAGCTTTTGGTAGTTTTTTCCATGATCCTTTTGAATCAAGGTTCCAGATATAAATATAATAGGAGATAAATTGCCCCAGGATGATAGCAAAATCGTTACGTAACCATCCATATAGGCACAACAACAGCGAAGCTGCCATACTTAACTGCCAAAAAAGTGTCGGCGAAAGCACTTTACGTGCTCTTTCTGAGGCTATCCATTGTACTAGCAGACGGGCGGAAAAAAGTAGTTGTGCCAATAGTCCGATAGCGAATATGAGATACTGATTCATATCTTGCTGCTCTCGATGGAATAATTTATATATCGTTTTTTCATCCAGCGATAGGCAAAGCAATCTTTCAGCGGCCCGATAAGTCTGTTCCAGAGATGAAATTTCGATTGTCCGGCTATACGTGGGAAATGACGGACAGGTATTTGCTTGTATGTTCCTCCATTCTGAAGCATTACTAAAGCTGGAAGAAACCGATGCATCCCGGTGAATAATGGAATTTTTTTTGCATTTTCAGTCTTTATTACTTTCAACGGACATCCCGTGTCAATAGCATCATCATGTGTCATCATTCGCCTGAATCCATTTGCAAATTTCGATGATGCCCGTTTCACAAAACCATCCTTACGTCCTATACGAACACCTATAACCATTGCATAATCCGGTGCATCAGTCAGAAGCAGGTTAAAATCTTCAGGAGCTGTTTGTAAATCTGCGTCTATATATCCCACATACTCCGAACACGTATAATCTATTCCTGCTTTTATTGCAGCACTCAAGCCTGCATTTTGAGAAAATGACAGGTAGAACATATTGTCGTGCCTTTCACAAACCTCTTTAAGCATATCCCCGCTATCATCTTTTGAACCGTCATCTATAAACATGACACAGCTTCTCATGACTGCATTTTTTAAAAATGAAGACAATTCGGATTCAAGTCTTAAAATGTTATCCTGCTCATTATATACAGGAACAATAATTGTAAATTCGAATTTAGCGGTATTATTCATAAACAGCTTATTTTAGAAATTGGTTTTTGAATAGTAATGAACTGAAAACAGCCATTCCAAAAGCATTAACAGAATGACAGGATACAAAGCCATACTTTCTCCCTGTATAATGATATAGTGTGTGCACCCATAGTGTCAGGATTATAAATTGGTCGTAATAACCGACTAAAATAAGGTTTTATAATATTAGCGGTTATCCTTTCACACTGAAAAAACAATATAACAAGAGCAGCTAATAATGCTATCCACTCTCTCCGGTTCTTTTCATAGATAATAAACCCTATCATAAAAAACGTAGTAGGAATCCATATCATTCTACCAAAATAACGCCACATAACGCAAACGGTAAAATAAGAGTGAACACCATGTCATGGCAAAAAATAACTCCCCATCAATTGAACTGGTTTCTTCAAACATATACTTTTCAAATAAAATGTAAAACAAAAATATCCGTTGATTTAGCAGAAATTTAGAATTTTGAACTTTCAGTGTCTAAAAAAAAATTAAAATTCTACTTTTCTATGAATTTGATTTGGTACTTTTGGTCGTATTTTATTTAAGTCTAAAATATATGGAAGTATTATATGATACTATCTGCAATATTCGCTGCATTAACGACAATATTTGCCAAGCAAGATTGGAATTAAGAACGTTGATTCCGATTTAGCTACTGCTTCCGTATTTGTGTAATATTGTTCTTAACATGGCAGGTTGTTCTGACCGGGAATAACTCTACCGGGATTAAGTATCTTACGAAAACAAATCGGACTTATTTTATATTGTCAGGTATGGGAACCGGCTTGTTCTTGCTTTTTTAAGTGTCGCAACTCGGTGACGCATCTAATATTGTTCAATTGATAAATTAAAGCATTGTTTTTACAATTCTGTTCTCATTTCTCATTCTTGGGAAAACTAATTAATTGGATAGTGGTTTTAGATAGCCGTATGATTGCTGGCAACTCTTTGATTATATTAATGGATAAATGAAAATAATATGAAAATATTGGTAATTGAGGACGAAAAAGAACTATCTAAAAATATCGTTAAGTTTTTATCAAATGACAGCTACCTTTGCGAGCAAGCCTATAATTTTGGTACAGCAATGGAAAAAATAACATTGTACAATTACGATTGCATTCTTCTTGATTTAAACCTCCCCGGCGGTGATGGTATTCAGATTTTGGAAGAAATTAAAGCCCGTAAAATAAACAGTGGTATTATTATCATATCCGCAAGAGGTTCGCTCAATGATAAAATTGAAGGATTGAAAATAGGTGCGGACGATTACCTTTCTAAGCCATTTTCATTATCAGAATTAAGTATCCGCATTTATGTCCTTATCCGACGTCAGCAATTCTCGCATAACAATATTTTAAATTCCGGTGGTATAGAGATTGACCTACTTTCAAAGAGTGTGAAAGTAAAAGAGGAAATTGTCAATCTCACGAAGTCTGAATATGATCTTTTATTATTCCTTATAAACAACAAGTCCAGAGTTGTTTCCAAAGATGCTATCGCAGAACATCTTTCAGGAGATATGGCCGATATGTTAGATAATCATAACTTTGTATATGCCCATATCAAAAACCTGAAAGCAAAATTTGCAGAGGCAGGTAGTACAAATATTATTAAAACCATTTATGGAACCGGATATCAATGGGTAGAACAAGAACGTTAGCTATTAAAAGCATTTTTGGGTTTTTTCTCTACACGCTGTTGATCCTTTTATTTTGTGCCCCATTGCTATTTAAGGTCATGGAAAAATTCTATACAAAAGATCTGGATCAGTTGATAATATTTCGTCTTCAGGAATTTAAAAATAATCGACTGCCTTCGTTCAACACAGAAGATATCGAAGTATGGAACCGTTTCAATGAAGATATACTCATTTTACCTTTCGATAAAAAATATCCAGTGCAGGTAGTCAACCAAAAAAAGTTTTTCGATAAAGCAGAAGGGCATAATATTGATTTTCGTATTGTCTATGATACAATATTAATCGACTTCAACCCTTACATGTTGATGTCTCGGATACCAATGATTGAAAAACATGATTTAATGAGGACTTTATCATCACAATATGGACTTTTATTTTTTGTTATATTGATTTCGTTGTCAACTGTTTACTATTATATGTCCAAGAAACTTTGGCGTCCGTTCCATTCGACACTTTCCAAAATACAGAATTTCAGCCTCGAAAAAGACGAACTGCCTAAATTCAGCAACACCAATACGACAGAGTTTGTTCAGTTGAACAGTATATTAAACGACCATATTTCCAATAACCTAAGCATATATAAAAAGCAGAAGGAATTTATAGAAAATGCATCACACGAACTCCAAACCCCATTAGCAGTATTCAAATCACAATTAGATATGCTGCTCCAGCAACCTGATTTATCAAAGGAACAGATCGACATTATACAATCTTTATACTCAGTATCCTCCAGGATGACACGCCTGAATAAAAACCTTTTACTTTTAGCTCGTATAAACAATGACCAATATGGTAATATGGAAGATATAGATTTTGTTCAGACGTTATATACTCAACTTCTATATTTACGTGAACGTGCCGAAAGTAATGGAATCAAGGTCAATGTTAGCATTGAAAAACCTTTGAACATTCATGCAAACAGGATATTGGTGGAAAGTTTGTTAACGAATCTAATCGTAAATGCCATACGGCACAATACTGAAGATGGAATAATTAATATCCGGGTATTTGATTGTGGGTTTGAAATATCAAATACAGGTGCGGCTCAAACACTTGAAAAGGATAAAATATTCAGGCGTTTTAATCGCACATCGGAGGAAAAGAAAGGTAATGGACTAGGTTTATCTATCGTTCATGAAATATGCAAAATGCATGGTTGGAAGACTCTATACGATTACAAAGATTGCCTACATAGTTTTGTTATTCGGTTTATTAAATAAAATACATGGGAAGCTACTTGATAGTAGTTAAAAAGAATGAAAATACAGCAATTCAAATATTTTCAGCCTCTTTGGAGAGGCTTTTTGAAGTGCTGTAAGGTGCAATTATTTGTGTTATTATCCGCGCTCCCAAATCGTTACGGACTACTGAAATAAGCCTATCATTTGCAATGAAATTTATTTAATTATCAATTACTTGCATTTTTTTTTGAGTTCTTTAAAAAAAAATATATCACATGTATTAAAAAAAAACATATTTTTGCAGGACAAATAATTGATAAATGATTCAAAAGCACCATATGATTCAGTCTCTGTTCTCTTCCTTTTGGGGAGGTTATTTCTTTTACTTTTATTTTAGCCGGATAATGGTTCGGGAACGGAATTGATATGTGTGTATAAAAATAAATCAGTGAATCCCGAAAGCAGATGTTTTCGGGATTTTTTATTTAAAAACGGATGTGTAAGGAACAAAAAGAGATCAAAGCAGCCATAATGGGCGGATATGGAACCTTCCATGAGATAGCAGCGCTTCATTACTTCAAAGATGTAGAAGTAGAAATCATCCCAAGTGAATCATTTGATGATCTTTTTCGTCTGATGAAGCAAGGAGCTGCACAACATGCAATATCAGCGATAGAAAATTCAGTGGCAGGAAGTATCTTACCTAATTATAATCTGATCAATAATTCTGATCTCCAGATAACAGGGGAGATTTATCTGAGGGTATGCCAGAATTTAGTAGCCCTTTCCGGACAGACCATTGACGATCTGCATGAAGTTTATTCACACCCGATGGCTATCCTGCAATCCAAGCCTTTTTTTGATAAATATCCACATATTAAACTTATTGACGGACGCGACACGGCATCTTGTATGCGTGACATCAGTGTCAACGGATTGAAAGGAGTAGGTGCTATCGGCAGTCGTTACGCAGCAGAGAAATTCGATCTGGAGATATTGTCAGCAAGTATCGAAACCAATAAGAAAAATTATACCCGTTTCCTGATTTTAACCGATAAAGAATATCTTCCCAGTAACAAATCATATAATAAGTCTTCCATTTCGTTTGCTTTGGCAGATGAAATAGGAAGTTTGTCGAAAGTATTATCTATTTTTTCGTATTTCAATATCAACCTTAGTAAAATTCAGTCTTTACCCATTATCGGGAAAGAATGGGAATATCTTTTTTATGTTGATCTTGAATTCTCTAATGAAGAGATATACCGGCAATCGCTGGTTTCAGTAGCACCTTTTATCAGTAACCTGAATATTATGGGAGAATATTGTAAAGGAAAAGTAATCTCTGAATAGTAAATAAACATTAACTAAAATAGTAAATAATTATATAATGGAAATCAATTTAAATATATCCGAACCTTTAATTCCTGGTATTGATTGCACTAAGCCGATAATACTGGCCGGTTCATGTAGTGCCGAAACAGAAGAGCAGGTAATGGCTACGGCACGACAACTGTCTGAAAATGGGATCGAGGTATTCCGTGCGGGAATCTGGAAACCCCGTACCCGTCCGAATGCTTTTGAAGGAGTTGGTTCGATCGGATTGTCCTGGTTGAAACGGGTAAAAGAAGAAACCGGAATGAGGATTGCTACTGAAGTGGCTAATGTAAAGCATGTATATGATGCTTTGAAAAACGGAGTGGATGTACTTTGGATCGGTGCAAGAACTTCAGCTAATCCGTTTGCCGTACAGGAAATAGCTGATAGCCTGAAAGGGGTAAATGTTACTGTCCTTGTCAAAAATCCTGTAAATCCTGATGTCGAACTATGGATTGGGGCACTGGAAAGAATAAATGCAGCCGGGGTAACCCACCTTGGCGCTATACACCGTGGTTTTTCCAGCTACGGAAAAAGCGAATACCGGAACGAACCACACTGGCAGATCCCGATAGAATTGCGTCGTCGTGTTCCGAATCTTCCGATCATTGTGGATCCGAGCCATATTGCCGGAAAGCGTGATTTAATAATGGATTTATGTCAATCTGCACTGGATCTCAATTTTGATGGATTGATCATTGAATCACATTGCGATCCGGATAATGCATGGAGTGATGCTGCACAACAGGTTACTCCCGAACACTTAGATTATATTATTAAAAATCTGGTGCTTCGGTCTCAGGACGTTGATAACAAAAAGGCAGTAACATTGGAAGAATTACGAATGCAGATTGATAAACTGGATGATGAAGTGTTACATCTGATGGAACAAAGAATGGCCATTGCTGAAAAGATAGGTTTTTTCAAAAAGGAAAACAATGTTACTATTTTCCAGTCTAACCGATGGCAGGAATTATTGAAACAACGGATCAATATCGGTTTGTCGAAGGGATTAAGTACTGACTTTGTTCAAAAGATTTATACAGCTATCCATGAAGAATCTATTCAACATCAAAAAGCGATCATGAATAAAAAATGATATTATATCAGTCAATACCTGAAAAAAACAATAGTTTTCCTGGACTTGGAAAACTATTGTTTTTTTATTATGCCCAATAATTTTGATTTTTTAAGTAGAACAGATATCCATTACTACTTCTTGATAACTATGCCTGGGATGACCTAATTAGGTTTGTTCGGAACACGGTATACCGGACCAGTATCCGTACGTGGTTTTATTAAAATGGATTTTGTTGCACTACCCTGGCAACCGTTGTCATCGGTTACAGTTACAGATACGGTTTTCGTTCCGGTATCGCTCCATGTAAAGTGTTCCTGACCGGTAGTTCCGGCACCTTCCATGGTACCACCCGTACCGGAAGCGATTGTCCACTGATAAATATCATAACCGGCATCGGTATCGAATATTACGCGGTCACCGATACAGGCCTCGTCAACACTGTTGATGGCCGGAGTAATATCAGGACAGGCTTCGGATACGAAAATATTTACTCTTGCAGTGTCGCAGGTTGCAGGCATATTGGAACATAATGTGTAAGTAAAGCCATCGGTGCCGATATAGTTCTGATCGGGAGTATATGTAAACGTACCATTAGCTGCATTGAAGGTCAGCTGACCGTGGTCCGGTTGCCTGATAACAGTGGCCGTCGGAACAGCACCCTGTGGGTATATATCGTTTTTCAGGACACCCTCAGCAGTATTGGATACAGTCAACACATCGTTTTCAACCACAACATATATATCAGGAAGTGCCACATGATGACCGGCAGAAATCTCATCGGATAATACCGTAATATGAACTTGTGCTTTAGTACAGGCACCGTCCGGATCACATATCCGGTAAGTAAATGTATCAACACCAGTAAATCCTGCATTGGGCGTATAACTGAATGTATTGCCGTTTTGTGTCAATGTACCTCCGGATACTCCCGAAACAAGTACAGGTGTAGATAATGCGTCACCATCAGGATCTATATCGTTCTTCCGTACATCGGAATCCGTCAATGATTGTCCCATTTTGATAAGATAATCATCATCCTGTGCAACAGGCGCACGATTAGTAGAAGTCCTTGCATCCAATATAGTGATACGTAACCATGCTGAAACTGTAAATCCGCAATAATTGACCACGGAGTATTGAATACTGTCTTTTCCTGTGAAGTCTATGTCTGGCGTATATGTATAGTTGCCATCTTTTGTTACTGTAATATTTCCGTTTTTCGGAGCAGTATGACTTGATACTGTTTGTACTGATCGGTCACTTTCGAAATCGTCCCAGACAAAATTACCGGTAACACTTTGGTTGACATAAGTGTATATGCGGTTATCCACAGCCTGCGCGAAATTGAACTTTTCACTGATTTCTATTCCTTCCAGTACCGAAGTACAACCGTTTGCATCTGTAAGCAATACATTGTATGTACCTGTGGAAAGTCCCCGGATAGTATCAGCACCGGCAGTTACGGGTATAGTGGTCATCCCGCCGTCCATGCTTAATGTTAAGGGTGATGCATCACCTTTGATCGACAGGTAGATATTTCCGCCGTCCATGCCGTTACATGTTGCATGATCAATACCGGTCAAACTAACTGATACTCCTGTCGTATTGATAATGCGGACTGTGTCAGAAGTTTCGCATCCGTCTGCGTCTTTAGCAAATATTTTATGTAATCCGGCACTAAGGTTAACCATTTCAGGTGAGTTGGCCATTGCTACCCAGCCTTTTCCATTTAAACGGTAACTATATTCAGGGGTTCCCCCGGTAAGCGTAATACTTGCCGTGCCGTTTGTATTACAGGCCGATGGCGTAACCTGGCTGAGCATCATTTTCAGCCCGGAAGTCGCTGTTATTTCTACTTCACCGGCTGTAGCGATACAGTTGTCAGCATCCATCACATTGATCACATACCTTCCGGCCGGGAAACTGGTGCCGAGCACTCCGTCAGCCGGAAGAACAGCATAACTACCGTTATTTATCTGGTAACGATAGGGCGAGACACCTCCATTCACCCGAAGTTTAATAGAGCCATCGCTACTTGTACAGTTTCCTGCGTTACCAGTCTGAACGGTTGCACGGAGATTACTGTTGGCCGGATTCAGATTAACAGGATTACTGACAGATGGGGCACAACCCGCATAAAGTTTATCTTTAACATATACACGATAACTGCCTGCAGTAAGATTTTCAATCAGGCCATTCGCCGGAAGGTCAGTATATGTTGCACCACCGTCGATACTGTACTGGTAGTCGCCACTACCGCCTGTTACGGTAAGCATGATACTTCCGTAGTCTGTCCCGCATTCGGGTAATGAAGTAACGCTGATCGAACCTATTTGCGGCATTTTGTTCACATTAACACCAAAGTACACTCCTTCGGAGTCACAGCCTGATCCGCTGCTCGCAATAGCCCAGTATAACGTTCCTTCCTGTAGCGTCACATAGAATGGTGTTTGGCTGGAAAGGAAGGTCAGGCTGCCGTCGGATTCTTCCCTGTAGAAGGACATTGTACCGCTACCGGTTGTTTCCCTGAAGAAATGACTCAGCTCAACCCGTGTGCCTTCGCAAACAGTAGTGTCACTGTTGCCGGTAAGTTCCAGCACAGGTATCTGGTTGACACGTACCGGGAAATATGTCCGGCTCAGTTCCCTTGGCGGACTGGTTGGTAGGCTGTATTGCGCCCATACGGTATAGTCGCCTTCTTTCGGCCACACGACCCTGGCTACATTTTCGTTGACATAGTTCACTTCGGAAGAACCTTCGAGAGGGATACGTACCGGCGTGGCTCCCGATACGCCGTCGGGCTTGATCACATTCCATTTGTAAGTCTGCATACCCGGAACGGTGTGATAATACGAGGTGTCGGCCTGGCAGATGGTGTCAGTACCCATGATGGTAGCCAGCGGGAAGATTCCTGTTTCGCAGAACGCATTCCCCCTTACCACGACTACCAGTTGTTTTTCCAGTTCAATATAAACGCTGTCGAACAGGAAGTCCATCGTATCCGAAGGAGCTACGAGTGTCGAAAGGTGCACGAACGAACGTACTAATGTGTCGTCCGGAGTGAGTGTGCTGCTGTTGTCCCTGTCCACATAGAAATCGAAGAAGAGTGAATCGCCGGCATAGAATTGTGTTTCCGCTTTCAGGAAAATATCCCCGTACCACAGGTCGTCAATTGTCCTTCCAAAACTGGCATCGGTAACACTGAACCTGTAACGTTCCACATCCATTGTCGGATAAACGCCTCCGCGCGTGGAGTTGAAAGCGCATTTTATGCCACGACACTCAGCAGAGTCGGTGTAGATAATCTCGCTATAGAAATCGTATGTGCCGCAAAGCGCGCCAATTGCATGGAATTTAAGTTCAACAATGATTTCATCACCTTCCTTGAGGCCGGATAATACCGGCAGGCCGAACTCAACTCCGAACTGATCGATAATGGTTGTTATATGGCTTCTGTCGGGTGCGTTTTGTACCGGCTTATAACTTTCCGGTACTACTGTCATTCCTTGCGGTATCAGCGCCACCATAGACTCTTTCTCGCCGGTAAGCTGGTCGCCATGTACTACCGCCCGCAGCTGCCATGTTACCGTGTCATTGGTATTGTTGGTTACCATGTTGTGGCTGAACGTACTGAACAATTCGTATGTGTTCAGGTTCGCAGCATCCTGCTCGGTATAGAATATTGCCGTGGGAGCGGTAATTACCGGTAGTTTATTATCGCATCCGTCCGTGGCATAGAGATAGAAGTCCATGGGCGAACCGCTGTAGAAATCACATTCGGCAGCTACGGTTATCTGTACCTGCAACGAATCGCCATGTTGCAGTATATCCGGTAAATTCCATGTTGTTCCGGTAATATCGACCACAGAATCCGTCAATTCCGTCCATACACCCGAATTGTAGGGTTGCATTACAGATGCGCCCTTTATGGTCAATCCTGAGGCGTAGGTATCGTGCAACCTGAGTTGGAGATTGCTCAGGTCGCCCTCTTCGGTCGCCTTAATTTTCACCACATACATGGTGTCAACGCAGATTCCCTGATAACCTGACGGTTGATCTATCACTTCAAGCGATACATCGGTAAGCACCGGATGTATTTGCAGGAATATGGTATCGGCAATATAACCACATACGGGCGAGCCATTATTAGCCATATCCCTTGCTCTTACAAACAATTTGACAGTGGTTCCTGCTTCCGTCGGGCCGGGAGTATAAGTTACATCCGCTACAAGGGCGCTTGGCGAAAACTGTGTTGTTACGGTTTCGTTCAATACTCCGTTTTTGTCATACCAACCATACCACATTTCGCCGGTATAACTCGAAACGGCATTTAACCTGACGGTGCTGTTGTCACAGACACTCGTTCCGTCCGGCGCTTCGATATGCAGGGTTGGTTTCGCTAATACTTCTACTGTGATGTATTCCTGCATACTCGTACAACCGTTAACTTTGCTCTTAGCCTGCACGAAGTAAGTATTCGTTCCTGCCGGAGGCGTTACGGCAGTCGGATCGGCTATTTCTGTCGTTCCATCGATATCGAGGAAAGTATAATCTACCATATTGTCATCAGGGATCGCATCCGTCAGATCCACGACAGTGCCTTCGCATAACATTTCCGGATTGGTCACATTAAACACCGGTAATGCAAATCCCGTGATTTTAATCATTTTGGTCGTGCTCAGGCAACCATTCGGTTGGGTAACTGCCTGCACATAGAAAGTGGTGTCGCCGGCGGCAATCATCACAGCATCGGGATCATCAACGGGAGTTACCCCATCGTTCTGATAGAAATTATATGCTGCGGATATATTGGACGCAACTAATTCTGCCAGATTGAAAGTGTGTTCGGCACAGACGGCGGTATCTCTCACCGAAATTACCGGGTTAGGGTTCGCAATGATAGTGAACGTATAAGTTTCGCCGTTGCAACCTCCTGCCTTCGCTAATACCGTGATGGTAGCCGTATCGGGCAATGCACTGGTATTGGTTACCGTAAATGCCGGTATAGAGGACGATGTTCCGCTTGCCGCCAACCCGATACCTGTTTTGTTGTTTGTCCACACGTATGTGGTTCCTGCCATCGTGCTGTAGAAAGTTACCGGCAATGATTCGTTCCCGTGGCATACTCCCTGTTCGGGAACATCGAAGGTTACAACCGGTATCGGTTTCCCGGTAACGGTGATCATCTTCATTTTCATCTCGCTCTTGCAACCCGTCGAATTATCGGTAGCCTGCACGAAATAAATGGATCCTGCAACCGGAACCCTCACGGCTTCGGGTGTAGCTACGGGCGTTTCCTGGTCATTTTCGTAGAAAATATAGGTCAACGAAGGATTTACAGGTACGGTTGTCCGCAGATCCACTGTTTCGCCCGGGCAAACAGCATCCGGATCGGTTACAGTAAAGTCGGGAGTTTCGTTCACGGTAAGGCCGGTGAAACTTGCTGTCCCCACACAAGTGGTCGAATTATCGACAACTTCAAGGTCTAACTGATGCGTTACATTATAATCCCAGTGAACTACCACAGAGTCAAGGTCAAACTCAACGATACTACCGCCTGTGATCGACCATGTATAAGTATAGCCGGTAGCATCACCCGGTAAACCGGTTGCCTTATAGGTTGTCTCTACTCCTTCGCATACAACGGTTGCACCTGTGATGCCCGGTGTGGGCGGGATTTGTACTGTCACAACGGAAGCCTCACTCAATTCGCTTTCGCAACCTTCGGCAGTGAATCCCTGTACGGTAAAGCTACCTGCCTGTGTTTCATCTATGGTAATGGTAGCTGTGACGGCAAATGCTACACCATCCCTGTACCACTGGTAGGTGTTGTAATCCGACGCTTCCAGCGTTACGCTGCCGGTGCTGCAAATATGGCCGTTGTCGGGTGTCATGGCAACGGACGGAGCCGCCGGTTTCGGGCCAATCAGTATTTCGGCCTCATTGCTTTCAGAATTGCCGCAACTTGATTCCACCACATATTTCAATTTCTTACCATGATCGGCGTCCGTAAATCTCTTGGTTGTCAGGTCAACGCGCACGCCGTCGAATAGCCAGTATACATCGCCTCGTGTTGCGCCCCGGTCATTAACAATCACTGTTCCAGGAGTCAACAAACCGCCCGTGCATACCGTGAAATCATCGGCAATGCCGAGGATAACCGGTGGAGCATTTACCGTAACGGCTACGCCGATTGTGGTATCATTGCCGCAGGCAGAAGTAATGAAATAGCTCAATAAACTGCTGTTGTCGGCATATGTGAGGTCGGTCGTTGCCGGATCAAACGGAAGATTGTCCAGCAACCAACCCTGGCTAATAACAGGCGTACCATATTCGGTAACCACAGGTATTTGCGGGGTTATTTTATTGCCTTCGCAGATGGCGGCAGGAACTGTAACTATGCCTATTGTGGGTTTGTCGGTTACTGTAATATTGATGCTTACCGTAGTTTCGCATTTCGATGCCGTATGTACCACTTTCAGTTCAAGCGTCGGAGCGCCGCCCTGTTCCCATCTTACATTTACGGAAGCATTAATGTTGCTGCCTTGTATGGTACCGCCGCTGGCAGTCCATTCGTAAATGTAGTCTGCCGGGTTTCCGGTGAGGCCGCCAATGGTGTAATTTTCAATCACATCGTCGCATACGGAGATTGAACCTAAGATAACAGGCACAAGTGCAGCCTGTACGCTAACTGTTGAAGGTGCGCTCAATTCGCTCTGGCAACCGTCGGCGCTGGTTCCCTCCACGGTATAACTTCCCGTTTGGGTTTCGTCAACGGTGATGGTTGCGTTGGTGGAGAATGCTACGCCATCCTTGTACCACTGGTAAGTGGCATAGTTGGCTGTAGAAAGGGTTACGCTTCCCGTACTGCAGATAATTCCGTTGAGCGGACTCATCACGATGTCGGGAGCTGTCGATTTGGCTTCGAATTGCAGCGTTGCTTCGTTACTTTCGAAAGTTCCGCAATCCGATTCCACCACATATTTCAGTTTTTTGCCTTCGTCGGATGATCCGAATACTTTAGTAGCGAGGTCTACCCGAACGCCGTCGAACATCCAGTAAGCATCGCTCACCGTAGCGCCGCCGGTTACAACAGGCGTGGTGATGGTCAACCGCGTATCTAAACAAACGGTTTGCGGGTCGGCAATATCCGTGATGCGGACGGCATTCACCGTGATGGCGACTGCCAGCGTGGTATCGTTGCCGCAAGCCGAAGCTGCGTAATATTGCAGCATCTTGCCGTGGTCATCATAAGTAACCGCAGTGGCCGGATCGAATGCCACTCCGCCGAGTAGCCAGCCCTGTGTGGTGACGGGTGTTCCGCGTTCAGTAACGGACGGAACCTGCGGGCTTATCTTACTGCCTTCGCAAACAGCAGCGAGTGCGGTGATGCTACCTAGCAACGGTTTAGCATGAACGGTAATCCGGACGCCTTCGCTGATGGTTTCGCCTGATCCGCTTATTACTTTATATTGCAGTATTTTATTGTTATCGGTATAGGTCATTGTTGTCATAGCCGGATCGAATACCACTCCGCCGAGTAGCCAGCCTTTACTGACCAATGTCGCTCCGTGGAGATCGTAATCCGGTTCGGTTACTATGAGCAAATCGCCTTCACATACAGGAGCGGGCACAACGGGCTTGTCCACTGTAGGCTTACCTATAACGCTGATGATAATACTTGTACTTGCCGAACAGCCATTGCTATTGGTGACAGTATAGGTGATTTCATGATCACCTTCGCCGGCTATGGCAGGATCGAAGAATGCTTTTCCTGCACTGGTTACCACGCCTAAGCCTGAAAAATCAGTATGAATGACATCACCACCAAAAACAGGAGTTCCGGTAAGGATGAATGTTCCTGAAGCGATACCTACTACCGTTTGTGTGTTGGTGATTTCCGGTTCGGGAGCCTGTAATACGATAACCATTACCGAATCCTTGCCGGCGCAATTAACATCTGCTATAGAATATACAATCCAGTGTTCGCCGGTTCCGGCTTCAACAGGATCGAACATGTTTCCGTTCATTCCGTTACCGGTTAAAGTACCACCGGCAGGATATACATCAATGATGATGGGCGCTTCGTTGGAACAAATGGTTGCCGGAACATTGCTGAATGAAATATCCGGAGCGGGCAATACATTTATTTCAATGCTGTCCGCATTTGGGCAACCCTTATTGGTCACCGTATAGTATATCCGGTGCTGGCCGCTTCCGGAAAGAACAGGATCGAATGTTGAACCGGTTACGCCGTTACCACTGAATGTGCCACCTGCCGGAATTGCCGTCAGGGTTATCGAAGCATCGAACTGGCATATAGCCATGTTGTCCGTTGTGGTAATATCTACTGCTACTTTCTGCCCTACGCTTACCGTGACTTTCACCCGGTCGCTTTCGCAAAGGTCTTCGGAACTAACGTTGACCCAGACTTCGTAATCGGCTGTCAGTGCCGGCGTTTCAAATGTATCGCCCCTGCCGAGCAGGTTGCCGTCCGTAGCAGCATCCCACCATTTGAATTCGGGGTTGGCAACGGCTGCTGAGGCTACGGTGAGTATTGCCGTTTCTCCTTCGCATATACCGACATCTTCTGCTGTCGGCGCAGGAGCTTTATCTGTCGCAAGCCTGATTACCACCGGATCGGATGTTTTTGTGCAACCTGCCTGGGTGGTTACCGTTACGGTATGTGTACCCGGCGCTGCATCCTGCACACGGGTGGTGGCGCCGTTTGACCATATGTAGCGGTACGTCTGGCCATTCGGGGCTTCGTTGGCACTAAGGGTTATCTGCTCACCAGGACATACGGTGAATGTTCCGGCAGGTGAAATAATAGCTTCGGGAGTAAGATTCACCGTTACCTTAACGCTTGGTGAATATACCTTGCAACCTTTATTGTCGGTAAATACCATCATGTATTCGCCGGATTCGGTTACAGTAAGTTGTTGCCATGTTCCAACCGAAGTGGTGTCGGTTTCAGTCCAGCGCACCCATTCGTAAAATCCGGTGGTTGAGCGGCTACTGGTGAGTGTTACACTACCACCTTCGCAGAAGGTAGTGGTACCGCTGGTAGTAATGGACGGGGCAAGCAATGTAGAGCCGTCGCGAACTTCAACGCGCTGCGAAGTAATTTCGCACAGTTCGCCTTCCACAAGCGCGGAAACCGTTACGCGGTAATAGCCGGCCTGGGTTACGATAATGCTCTTGGTGGTTTCGCCGGTGTTCCATTTATAGGTAACGTCGCGTCCCTGCGAATCGAATGCTTCGAGTTTCACCCAGCCGCCTGCTTTGCAAATACTGACGGGGCCGGCAGGATATACTTCCACAGAGGCGGATGACAGGCTGCTCAGTTCGAGTGTTTCCGATCTGTTGCTACAGCCTGTAATCGTATCGGTAATTGTCACTGCATAATTACCATTTTCGTCTATTACGATACCGAAGGTGTTTCCGTCAGGGTAATTCTCCCATACGCCTGGCGAAGTCTCCCATGTCCAGTTATACTTATACAGGTCGGATTTGGTGGAAATAAGCGCTACCGTGAGGTCGGGACAAATATTGTTGGAACCGACCACGGTAATGTCGGGTTGGCGTGGAGCCATGTTCACGTAAATATTCTTGTTGGGCGAACGGAAGACACAACCCTCGGGATAGGTGATCTCTACCCAGTAGGTTTGCGTACCGAAACGTGCCGGTGCATCATAAACAATGGAAGATGTGGTTTCGGTCGTGTTCCATAAATAAGAAGAACCGGCAGGTGCATCAACTGAAAGTGTCAGCTTATCGCCCTGGCAGATGGTATCCTTTGCGGAAACGATCACCGGCGAATAAACGGGTTTAACCGTAACGTCGATACTGTCTTTCTGGACGCAACCGTTCGCATCGGTTACGGCAACAATATACCGGTCTTCGACATTCGCATAGATCGACCGGGTAACAGCTCCTGTATTCCACAGATATGCTTCGCCGGCTGTTACGGTAAGCCTTACCGAATCGTATGCACAGATATTCAGGTCGCCATTGGCAGAAATTACCGGCTTGGTGGTCGCAAAATCCGTGATGTATATCGTATTGGTGGTTTCAACACAACCACTCGTGCCCGTTACTTCGGCATAATATGCGCCTGCCGTTGTGGCGATGAACGTATCGTTGGTCCATGCAGGATTGTTGTTCCATACAAATGTGCTGCCTGCTTCGGCGCCATCTATAAAAAGGGCAATGCTTCCGCCGGGGCACAACTGGGTTCTGTCGTCTTCCGACCTGGCAAATACAAAATTGTCCGCCAGCATCACTACCATGGTATCCGATACTGCACTGCAAGTAGTGGCATATTCAACAGCAACTACATATTTTCCGGTATCGGCAAGTGTAATGCTACGGGTTTCCTCGCCGGTATTCCAATAATATGCCATCGCTGCGGTTGATTCCAGTGTTACCAGTGTTATCTGGTTGGGGCATATCCTGATGGTGTCGTTGGTAATCGTAAAGTTGGATGAAATAATCGGTTTTTCCGGGGCTGCTGCCTCAGTTACCGTTACCGGCGCCGATACGAACTGGCATCCTTCGGCAGTGGTAATGATGACGGAATAGCTTCCGGCTGTTGTAACATTGATATCCGGGGCTGTTTCTCCGGTCGACCATCTGTGAGTGTATGATTCATCCACAGGCGTTACCATCAAAGTAAGCGGTTCGCTGCCGCAGATCACGGCATTGCCGGCATCCACTATAGGAGTGATTTCTTCCACGCCGGTTACTTCAATCGCATCGGCCTGTACGGCACAGCCGTTGGCGTCATAAGCGACGGCCGAATAACTTCCCGTATCGGCATAAGCCACAATAATACTCTGCGTGGTTTCGCCGTTGCTCCATAACCATGTATCACCCGCGCTGATGCTTAATGTTACCGTTGTACCGGGGCACAAATCCAATTGTCCGGATACGGCCTGTATTTCGGGTTGGATGGTTACGGCCACTTCAGTGAGTGCAAAATCTGCCGTTGATGTACAACCATAAGCATCCTCCACCTTAAGGGTATAGGTTCCCTCAGCGTTCACCGTAATGGCTTGCGACTCCTCACCGGTCGACCAGGTGTATTTCGTTGCATCGGCAGCGGTGAGCGTCACGGAACCACCTTCACATAATACGGGATGCGATGCGGTGATGGCTGCCAAGGGGATTGTGGAGTTGTTCGAATTAACGGTTATTGCAGGTGCAGCAAACTGACAGCCCAATGTGTCAAGTACGGCATGATATACACCTGTTTCGCCGGCCTGTACTGTTGTGCCTGTTTCTCCCGTAAGGATAGCGCCGTCCTTATACCACTGTATGTTGCCTGTGTGCGGCGCCAGTGAAAGGGTAACAGGCGTGTCGTAACATATGGTCAGACCATCGGGATATGAAATTTCGGGGCGAACGTCGTGTACGATGATTTCCGCTGAATCGGCCGTAGCCTGGCAACCGTTGGTATCGGTGATGCGCACGGTATATTTCCCGGCTTCCGATACGGAGATGGATTGTGATGTTGCACCGTTACTCCATTGATATGCTGTTGCTCCATCGTTGGCTGTTAAAGTCTGACTGATTCCGAAACATATTTCCGTTGTTCCGGCCGGTGTGATCGTTGCTACAGGAGCGACGGCTGTTCCGTCGATCAGTGTAACCGGATCGGAAGTAGCCTGACAGCCGTTAATGTCAGTGATGGTTACTGTGTAATTGCCGCCCTGGGTTAACCAGACGGTTCGGGTTGTAGCACCGTTACTCCACAGGTATTCGTGCGACTCGCTCGAACGAAGGGCAACCGAACCGCCAACGCAAATCACGTTGGAACCTTCGATGGTAATGACCGGTTGCGGTATGTTTGTGATAAATTCGGCATAGAATACGGCTGAGGTATCCACGCAACCTTCGGCGGAACCGAAACTGACCAGGCGAAATTCGCCTGATGTGGAAACCTGTATGTATTCATCCGTAGAATGGTCTCTCCAGTCTGCTCCGTCATAACGTTGCCATTGCCGGCTATTGGCAGGCGAAGCGGTCAGCACGAGTTCTTTACCCACACATATAGGCATGACGCTTGTGGTCGAAATGACCGAAGGTTCCAGATCAAGACAAGGAGGCACGTAACAGAATACAGCTGCATCCGTGCTTTCTCCGCCGCGATAGTAACCGCCCGTGGGTTCGCCAAGCGATACATCGTCGATACAATCCTCAGCTATACCCACGCTTTCTCCACCGCCATAAAAGTTTTCGCCCGTGAGCGATTCCTCAAGTGTGTGACAGGCCGTTTCGGTAAGCATGATGCGTGACGAATCGCCGTTGAACATGCTGCCACCGGCCGATTCGAGCTCGAAACAGGAAATGGCCATCACACGCGAAGCGCCGCCTACAAACAAGGTGCCTTCGCCAAGCAACATATTGCTGCATGAAAGTATTTCCATATAGCTGCGTCCGCCCTGATACATGGGCAGGTCTACGTCGATGATCGCAGGTTTCTCAAGGCAGTTCACATAATAATCGTTGCTTGCACCGCCTTTATATATGCCGACTGTTTCACCGTCCGGAGTTAGTTGAACCGGCATACCGCAATACACGGCATCGCCATAATTTCCACCTCCTGTATACGGTGTGGTTTCACCATCGGATAAGCGCATGGGTTCAATACAATCCAAAATCACAATAGTGGCGCTGCCACCCTTGTACAATCCGTCTACTGTTTTGCCATCCACACTGAGTATTACATCGGGTTCGCATCCCATCAACGCATCGTTGGAATCACCGCCCTTGAAAATGGAAGATTCTTCGCCGATAACAGTTCCATCAGGAAATTGATAACAAGCCATGTTCATGTATCGTGAAATGCCGCCCAGGTAAATGTTGTTTTCAGCGGCTATTTGTGCAGATGCTTTATTGGTGAAAAACAAGGCAAAGAAGATGATTCCGATTAACCTTATTGCGTTGCCGGATCCCGGAGGATTTTGATCCCCCCGAGGTCGTATTACTTTGGATAATATGTGCAGATGATCGTACAAGGCTTTTGATATTCCGGCTTCTTAATAAATTTAATGCTGTAATCTGAGTTTTACGCCTCCGGGATACTTTGCTGATATGATACTAAAGTATCTGTCGATTTAATTTTCCGATTAAAACTCATACTCCATCAATTCTTTTATTTTCCCGTATTGTATTTTTTTTAAAATCGTGCCATGTAACCATATTTTCTACATGATTAAAATGATTAATAACCACATCCCATTTCAATGGTAAGGTGAAATATTTTCGAAAAGTTCCACCATAATTTATGGCATAATTAGGCCCCGGAGGTTTTTAAAGCGCCGTTCTTACACCACGGCCGCCAACAGCAGGACTACGTGCCGTACCGACATTATTGATAAAATACCTGTCGGATATCCTTGCACGGGCAGCCTGGTCGAGGTAACTACCTCCCCTGAAACCCAATCCGGCGCCGGTAACACCAGGCCAGCCGCCGCTAATCGGCAGGTCGGGCGTCGTGCCGATGCCAATTTCACCGTTGCCATGTCCGCCGGCAAATGTACGTCCGAGCTGTATGCCTATTGAAATACAACGTTCCCAGAGGTTACCCGACATTTCCATGACTCCGTAATAGCTTCCGCCCGATTTTTCGCGGCTGCTCACCGGGGTGGCAAAAGCGCCTGCCCGCAATGGGCCGTCAATATTGGCATTGGTTCCGCCGCCGACAGTGGTAGTGGTTCCCGCCGCGGTAGCTACGGCACAATTGCCGGTGGCATTCGAAGGCGCTTCGTTGGACATACCCTTGTTCGAAAAATTGGATGTATTATTGATGGTTGTCGAACCCCAGGCATATTGCGGCCTGAGTGAAGCTGTTCCGGGAACGGCTTCCGTGCCGCGGCATACTTTTTCGAACTCAAGTTCGGTCATCGGCCGAAGTCCCGCCCATATCAGCCATGCGTAAATATCGTTTGTGTTCAGGTAATTGCAGGGCAAATAGGCTGCCGTGGCGGAAGATAATTCATATTCGGCAGGATTGTCAGCCGTACCGGTACCGGTTTTTTTAGTAATGGCATACCGCCCTGCTGCTGTGCCGGAATAATGGTAAGTGCCTGCATTTTTTACCGATACGAGATTCTTGTTCAGGAATTGCACATACTCGCCCTGGGTGATTTCATATTTCATGCAATAAAAAGCGCGGAAACCTTTGGGATAGGCGCCCGGTATGGCTGTATAATATGCTGTTGTAAAATAATTGGCATTGCTGCTTGCTATAACGTGGTTAGTCAGGGAAGTAGTTCCGGCATTATCGGGAGTAACCGGTTTTACTGTATTATGACTGGATAACATGGCCTGTAAGCTTTGCCTGTAAGTTTGATTTGACGTAGAATTATAGTAAATCCATGCGTTTGAGAAGTTTCCCGGCACTGTTTCTGCAGATACTGTAAATGGAGCATCAGCCCGTGCGGAATTGGTGGTAAGATTTGAACGGTTTATTGTAAAATGTCCGTCGGAAGTATAATCACCCAGTAAAAAGGCTCCTTGGGGTATATATACCATTTCGGTAGCCAATACGCACACTTCCACCTGTTCTCCGCCGGTCAATCCGTTCTTTCCAAAATCCCAGTTCAGTTCAACATCCGTAAAGGCAATGGTACCATTACCGGGCTCCTTGCGGTATATAAAAGCGCCCACGCCAACGGTGGTATTCGTGCCACTCACTACAGCAACAGAATTGCCTAAACTAAGCAAAGCATTGTCGGGTACTTTATGGTTACCCGCCGTTGTGGAGATATAAGCGTGGTTCCAGTTATCACCCGGCAGGGTACGGTATTTGATAAATACCCATGCGGCGTCGTAATTAGACGGAGAGTTTGCTGCGACTTCCAACCGCCAGGAATGATCCCAGGTGAGTGAAAATTTTACCTGAGCACTTTTTTTATCAGCATTGGTGGTTACTTCCGTATTCAATACCTGGATCCCACTGCCAAATAAAGGGAATCCCCCAACCAGGAAAAGTAAAAAAAAGAATAAATATTTCTTAACCATAACTCTAAACTTTAAGTATTGCATTATTATTTTGACTCAATAATTCCTTTAACATATTTTAACCAATATTAAGCATACGAATATAAACAATAAAAGTTACCAAAATCCTAAAGGAATTTAAAATTTACATTAAAACATATAAAAATCTTTAAGTCCTGAATAGGTATCTTAAGACGTTCTTTTCGACATTGCTCTTATTGAACAATAGCTTGTCTTAGGCAAAGAAATTGATATATACTAAAACCTATTTGTAAAAATAATTGTTTATATATTATAATAGTAATCGGATGTTTGGTGTCAACAAAAAATATAACCTTCCATGTATAAAAGGATCAGTTGCTATAAATTGAAACTTATCCCGGATTTGATCGTATAATGAAATAATTAATTAAAATTCAGCTTAGAATGAATCGTATTTTACAATATATAATAGTGTTGTTGTTTTTACCATGCATCGTAGTACATGCTAAAATACTCAGGGTAAATAACGATGGCAGCATTCAGGGTGTATATGCCTCTTTTTCTGCTGCAGTAGGTGCAGCAGTTAATAATGATACCATACATATTGAAGGATCTGTAACTCCGTATACAGGAAATGTAACCATCAGCAAGCCTTTGGTGATTATCGGCCCGGGTTATTTGTTATCCTATTCCCCTGAAACACAATTTAACAAACAATCAGCCAAGATTAATTTTGATATTACGTTTGCCTCCGGTAGCGAAGGATCGGTACTTGCAGGAATTGAACATTATAATATGGGTGCTACTACTGGTTTTCAGATAAATCCGACAGGGCATACCGGGAATAAAGTGATCATTAATACCGGCAATATAAAAGTAATCAATTGCAAGTTGTATTTTTTACAGTTGAAAAATGATGTGGCTATTAGTAATGTTTCATTGCAGAAATGTTTTTTTAACCCCGGTGTAGTATATGTTAACGGAGGAACGGCATTAGTTTCCGGATTGAGTATCAGTAATTGTTTTTTCCGTAACGATAACGGTAATTGGTCGGTCATTCACGGAGCTGACGCCAATACTTCTTCTGGCTGGAGGATCAGTAACAATACCTTTTACTGGGCATACCGGTTAACCGTATATCGTTCCCAGATATCCGACAATGCTTTTTTTACCACCAACAGTACCAATGTGTTAAATGCAGACGAAACCAATACATACACCAATAATGTAATGAATTATGTGATTGGCGGAATGCAGAACAATCTCAATGGGAATATTGTCACTAATCTTGGTGTGGAATATTGGTTTTCCAGATCCGGGAATAGCGAGCTTTTAGATACTTATTATACTTCAGCCACCAACGGGACGGATTGTCCGTTACGTGACTCGGCAGAACCTGCTAATGACAGGAAACAAAAAGGAATGTACGGAGGTGGGACCCCGTATGTTAAAGCGGGGATGTTCAGGGCTCCGTCCGTATATGATATACAGATGGACAACGAAGTGGGCGATCAGTTTGACATGACCATAAGGGCAAGGGTACACTGATCATTATTTACTTTACCCGAGAGTTATCGAATAAATATAATATAAAATCAATAAATTTTCAAAATGAAGAAGTCTTTAATCATCCTAATTTGTCTGATTACCGGTGGATATAGTGTTACCGCTGCCATATGGAGAGTGAACAACAATCCGGGGGTAGCATGTGACTATACTAATTTCACACAGGAAGTAATAGATAATGCTTCCGCAGGTGATACGATTCATATTGAAGGATCCGTGACCCCATATAATGCGACAGTCCAAGTGGACAAAGAGTTGTATATCCTGGGTCCGGGTTATGACCTTACAGCCAATACCGAAACCCAGCATTATAAACAATCGGCAAAAATAAATAGCATTAAATTTTCGTCCGGTAGTGAAAAATCAGTTTTGGCAGGAGTGGAGCATATGGCTCATGCCCAGGCTACTACTACAGGTATTACTGTGGCTATTACCGGGACTACCTGGACCGGGCCGCGCATTACAGTAGCTGCGAGCAATATAAAAATCATTAATTGCCGTTTGTACTGGATCGATATCGACAACAGCGGAACAGGAGAACTGAAGGACATCGACATTAAAAAATGTTGGTTCAGTCCGGGACTGGTCAGGACAACAACTGCGAACGGAGCCAATATCTTAGGCCTGAATATCGGGAATAATTTTTTCAGGAATCAACATGCCACATCTGCGTATTCTACTATCATTCTGGACAGCAACACCACGGCTAATATTATCAGTAATACCTTTTACGGGGGATTTGTCGTTACAGTGACCAATAGCAGCACAATCAACAATAATGTATTTTTTAATATCTCCAATAAAGTGGCGACTGCACTGACCAATGATCCGACCAATTCTTATAACTACAACATATTCAATGTTGCAAGTCTGGGCGGAATGATCAATGCGCAAAACAACAATGTACAAAACCTGGAGACCGTTCCATTGAACTGGTTTTCCGGCTCCGGAGGGAACGAATTAGTCGATGCGTATTTCTCTGCAAAAAGCGGTTCTCCTTCACCTATTATCGATGCAGGTGGTGTAGCAATCAATCAACTGGGAATGTACGGCGGTTTGTCTCCATACAACTTATCCGGTCTTACTTCCATTCCGGCAGTTTACGAAATAGTAATGCCTAACGAGGTGTCGGCTGACGGATTTGATGTAACCATCAAAGTCAGGGCACACTGATACAAAATATTATTAGCTGTTATCATTCATGAAAGCAACCATAAAGAACAACAATAGAAATAAGAACATGAAAAAGATTTGTATATATATATTCGTATTGGCCGGTTTTTTTGCATCGCAAAATCTACATGCAAAAATATGGCGTGTCAATAATAATCCCGGTAAAAGTTGTGATTTCACCAATCTTACCGATGCTTTACGCTCCAAAAATGTATCGGAAAAAGATACGATCCATATCGAAGGATCCGTAACGCCTTATGGTAAGGATACCCAAACTGCGACCAATTGCGATACCATAAGACAAAAACTGGTTATTATCGGTCCCGGATATCAGTTGAGCAGTAATGCCGAGACGCAGCATTTTAAGGAATCTGCAAAAGTAAAAACACTGCATGTCGCTTCTACAGCAGCAGGAACCATCATTGCCGGTATCGAACAGGTGGCGCCTAATGTATCCGCCAGTTATTATTCGGGAACAGGCCTTGTGGGAGCCTATAGGGTGGTTAGTACCAGTTATTATGCTTCAACTGTCGGCTGGGGTGACAATGCCTTATTTTACAAATTGAGGATTGAGGCAGACAGCGTAACGGTTTCCCATAGTAAGTTGTTTTACGTGGACCTTTATAATGTTAACCGTGAACTTAAAAACATTACCATCACCAAATGTTTCTTCAATCCAGGGTTGATCGCTGCCGCTGCCGGAGATAAACAGGTGACCAATGTCATTATTTCCAATAATTATTTCAGAAACGAGTGGAATATTGGTAACTCCTATTGGAATACGATCTGGTATTCGAATCTGGTGATCGATTTCAGGGGTGCTACGGCTTACGGACAAAATACCAATAATTTTACCATGTGGTCCAGTGATATATGGCTTTTTCCTGTCATTAATCCGGTCATACAAAACAATACCTTTTATAGCTCCTTCAGTATCCTTGCCAAGGGGTGCCAGGTATATAACAACCTGTTTTTCCCGACAAACGCATATTATGGTGGTAGTCTGGTTAACTACAATATGTTCGGGTTATTCCAGAGCATAAGCCGACCACACGTTACAAGGAACAATATTGTTTATAACGCTGTAGTGTGGGGATCTCCTTCGGCAACTCCTGCCGGTGCAGACAACAATAATACCAACAATTATGGTGGAATGATGCCGGGTATAGACGGAAATAAATACAGTAGCCTTGCCGAATCAAACTGGTTTGCGGCTACCACCAACAGGGCTAACCAGGTATATGACAAAAGTTATGAATTAGGTTCAAGTTCTCCTGCACTCGATGACAACAAGGATGTTACGAAGCAACGTGGTATGTTCGGAGGTCTTGCTCCTTATGTTCTTTCTGGTTTATATACAATTCCGGCGGTATGGGATATATCTATCCCTACTTATCCTACGGGAGAAGTGCCGTCTACCGGTTTTGAGGTACGGGTAAAGGTAAAATCCCATTAATTTACCTGAACGTATTTATCTGTGGTATTTTCCTGTTCTTGTTTAATCAGGGAACAGGGGTACTGCAGATAAATATTTCATTATATGGGCGCCCGGCTCAGGATATTTATTCCTTTCCGGGATCTGTACCCGAAAATACTTTTGATTTATCGCTAATTCTAAAAGAATTACGAGATAAAACACGTAAATGAATCACATACGCCAAATTTCCATATATATCTTCCGGTCCTTGCACAACAGGGTACGGATGATGATTTTATTCCTTTTCATTTTTTCTTTCCACGCTTTCTCACAGGGACAGCAGGAAGAGGATCCGGTAGAAATAAAACGAATCGAATATTTTATCAATACGGATCCAGGAGTCGGAAAAGCGATTCAGGTTCCCGTTGCATTAAACACGGAAATAACCAGGCGTATAGACAATATCAATGTATCACATCTGCCTGAGGGCATACATCGTATATCCGTACGAACCCTGGATAATGAAGGCGTATGGAGCATCACCCAGACATATACGTTTCTTCGCGTTAAAATGCGTGTCAGGCCGGATATTGTACTATTGGAATATTTTATCGATGATGATCCCGGATTCGGAAACGCAACCAAAGTCAATATCGCTCAGGAAGGACAGGTTCCCGATATCTCCGAACTGGTCAATATCCTGGTAGACGGTATAAACAGCGGTATCCATACCCTTTATATCCGTGCTAAAGACAAGACTGGCCGGTGGAGCATTACCCAGCAACGGACATTCCAGTTGTTTTATCAGGAAGTCTCACCGGACCTCACCGGACTGGAATATTTCATCGATGTTGATCCCGGATTCGGCAAAGGTTCTTTCAGGCCTCTTTCCGGACAAACCGGAATCGAACAGGTGGCCGTTGATATTTCTGATGTAAAACCGGGATTTCACAAACTTTATGTCCGGAGCAGGAATGTTTCCAGGCATTGGAGCATCACCCAGATCAGTACGTTTATCAAAACAGAGATCGAAACCGGGACTGATGTTGCCGATGTAGAATATTTTGTGGACAAGGACCCGGGATTTGGCGAAGGGAAAAAGGTGAATATCACTGCCGGTAAAAATGTAACGGCATATTTTCCTGTTAATCCGGATACATTAAAAGCGGGTATCCACACACTCTACGTGAGGGCTAAAAACAGTAATGGCAGATGGAGCCTTGTCCAAAGCCTTAATTTTATGAAGTTTGACCAACAGGCAGTTGCTGACGTCGACTATCTGGAATACTTCATCGATAAGGATCCTGGATTTGGTGAAGCAACAAATATCCCGATCACACCCGGCGGGAATGTTATTAAGCCGTTCACCATAGTCCTACCGGATTTGGCTGACGGATTCCACCGGTTGTACGTACGTGCCAGGAATACATCCGAAAAATGGAGTATTACCCAAAGCCAGGCATTTATAAAAACGAGAGCATTCCAGTCCGGAAAAATTACAGGGTTGGAATGGTTTATCGATACCGACCCGGGATTCGATAATGCTGAAAGTGAAAATATACAGGACGGTGATACAGAAAAGTTATTTAATGTTAATATAGATGTCCTGAATAACGGGTTACATACGTTATACATCCGTACAAGGGATGAAGATGGGCAATGGAGTATTACACAGGATATTCCTTTCATTAAAATGGAACAGGAAATATCCGCCAACATTATTGCCTACGAATATTTCATCGACAAAGATCCCGGATTTGGCATGTCAGATACCTATATCACCATTACTCCCGGGCATAATATCAAAGAGACGTTCACGGTAAACATATCTTCCCTGGAAAACGGACTGCATACTTTATATGTACGGGTCCTTGACGATCAGGGTGTATGGAGCGTCACCCAATATCAAATATTCCTGAAAACAACCAGGCCTACCCGTTCTGATCTGGTAGCCATGGAGTATTTTATTGATTCGGATCCGGGATTTGGTTCCGGTATTCCTGTCGGAATTTCAGGAACAAGTGCGACTCATGCCTTTATACTGGATGTGGCTTCATTAAGTGAAGGTCTACACACCTTGTATGTCCGTGCTCTGGATGATAAAAAACAATGGAGTATTACGCAGGATGTAACCTTTAATATATTTAAAGATGAAAGGGAGATCGATGATATCGTTGAAGTAGAATGGTTCCTGGATACCGATCCGGGATTTGGCAATGCCCCTTCTTCCCAGCGTTTCACCTATTCAACGCCACAACGGACAGTGATCCAGCCATTCGCAGTAGATATAGAAACCCTTCCGTTAGGATGGCATACTTTATATGTCCGGGCAAAGAATGAAAAAGGTAACTGGAGTATCACCCAGACCCAGTCGTTCTTGAAGATCAAATCACGTGATATAGAAACATTGGAATATTTTATCGATCATGATAAAGGATTCGGCAATAACAACAATATTCCGATTACCCCCGGTACAGAAATAACTACAACACTGAAAATACCGACCTCCACGCTGGAAGACGGTATACATACCCTTTATGTACGCGGCTTGAACAAAGCCGGCGACTGGGGAATTACACAATTGCAGTCATTTATTAAAATAACCCCTACACGTAATATTCCGGATATAAACCTGGTGGAATATTTCGTGGATACTGATCCCGGTTTCGGAAAAGGAACTCCGGTCAATATCTCTAACACAGCCAACGGACAGGCCCTGATCCCTATCAATGGTAACGAATACGGCGACGGTACCCATACCCTGTACATACGTACACAAAATACAGATAAAACGTGGAGTATCACACATAGCATACAGTTCCTGAGTATTACCCTTGAAACGATACCCAATGTCGTTGCAGCAGAATGGTTCATTGATAAGGATCCGGGATTCGGGGAAGCAACTCCTGTTCCCTTCCCGAATTCAGGTACACATGTAACACATACATTTAATATTCCGTTGACATCCTCAATCAAGGAAGGAGTACATACCCTGTATATACGGGCACGTACACAAACCGGTATATGGAGTATCACCGGATATAAAACATTCTATAAAGTAACTGTTCCGGAAAATGCAAACCTGCAACAACTGGAATATTTTATAGATAATGATCCGGGAGTTGGAAAGGCAGAAAAAATCGCCCTTTCACAACAAAAAAATACGGAAAAATCGTTCACGGTATCACTGGATAATCTCAGTACCGGATTCCATACTTTGTATATCCGTTCACAAAATACCTCAGGCAAGTGGAGTATCACACAATCCAAACAAATTTTGATCTCGGAAATACCTGATGATTACCAGATTTCTGATGTAATAGCATTGGAATGGTTCATTGATAGTGATCCGGGAATTGGTTCAGCCAATAAAGTTTTGCTGGCAGGTAACGAGATAGGACAGAATACCAGTAAAACTTTTGCCGTCGATATCTCATCTATAGGACCGGGCTTACATACATTTTATGTCCGTGCAGTAAACAGTAAAAACAGATGGAGCATTACCCACCGGCAAACATTTATTAAATCAGACAGTCCTACAAGCGGCCATGAATTAGCCGATGTTGTCCGGTTGGAATATTTCATTAATATAGACCCCGGATTTGGCGAAGGAATACCGGTTTCATTACCTGAATCCCCCAATACCGGTACCGCCTTTGATGTTAATCTGGATGAGTTGGCCAACGGGACCCATACGCTTTATATCCGGGCATTGGATAAGAACGGCAAGTGGGGACATACGCAAAGCTTCTCATTTGTTCGTGTGGATATTCCTGTAGGAGTTAACAATAATGTCGTTTATCTGGAATATTTCATTGATAATGATCCGGGTTTAGGTAAGGCGAAATCGATCCCGATCACCCCCGGCCAAAATATCATAGTCAATAACTTTTTTATATCACTGGAAGACATATGGTTCGGATTGCATCAATTATATATCCGGGCAAGAGACGAACGGGGATTCTGGTCGATCATGCAGATGTCTGAATTTTTTGTGGTGGATAATCCAAGAATTGGCGGTTACCCTGATATCGTCGCCCTTGAATATTTCTTTGATGACGACCCCGGTTTCGGACAGGCTACAGGAGTTGATATTCCCAATAAAGGCATCAATGTCAGCCATCGTTTCTTTGTGGATGTAGATGCTATTCCCGAAGGTATGCACATATTATATATCCGGGGAAAAAACAGCCAGGGACAATGGAGTCAGACACAGGATATCAGTATATACAGAATGGAAGTACCGCAATTTGAGGGTATCAAAAGCATTGTAGGGTTCGAATATTTTATCGATACGGATCCCGGATTTGGTGAAGCTAATTTTATAGCCGCCCTGATACCGGATCAAAGCATACAACAGAGTGTTACTGTCGATGTCAATACACTTTCGGAAGGAATTCACACGGTATATGTGAGGGCAGTGGATGAAACCGGAGTATGGAGTCATACCCAGCATTACAGTTTTGTACGGATACAGGTTAAGCCGCTATCTCCTGTTACAGCATTGGAGTGGTTTATCGATAAAGATCCGGGATTCGGCAAAGCCTCGAAGATAAATATCACTTCTGGAACATCCGTTACGAGGAATTTTAATGTCTCCATTCCTGATACCATTAAGCCGGGTTTTCACAGCCTGTATGTGCGTTCGCTTAATGAAGATAAATTATGGAGTGTAACCCACTCTATCAACTTCGCAATTATTCAAATCCGGAAAATTCCGGGATTGACCGAATTGGAATACTTCATTGATGAGGATCCTGGATTCGGTGAAGCAATTTCAATACCTATCACTCAGGGTAGTATGGATGAGATTAAAACAGCGACCATACCATTGGCTGGTGTTAATGAAGGATTACATATCTTATATGTACGTGCTAAAAATGAAGAAGAAGCATGGAGTATTACACAATATATGCCGTTTACTGTCGTAAAGATTGTTCGTGATGTAAAAATCACCGCTCTGGAATATTTTATCGATTCAGATCCCGGATTCGGAGAAGCGACTTCCATATCCATCTCTCCCTCCACTACCATCGATAAAACCTTCCCGGTTGACATCGATGCGGAAGATCCCGGCTTACATAACCTGTACATACGGGCACGTGATGAGAATAATAAGTGGAGTATCACCCAGGATATCACTTTTATTAAACTGGAAGAGATCAAAGATGCGAAAATCGTCAAAGCTGAATATTATATCGATGATCTGAAAGAATTCGGAGCAGGTACCGATATTCCGGTAACGGAAGGAAAATATATCCAGGAAGTCGTATCAGTGAATACATCCACTCTTCTCGACGGCATACACACTGTTTTTGTAAGAGTCAAGGATGATCAGGGTATCTGGAGTATCACTCAATACCAGCAATTTGTCAAACAGTCGAAACATGTTCCATCAGCCACAACAGCCTTGGAATGGTTCATCGATAATGATCCGGGATTCGGTCGGGGAGAACCTGTTCCTGTTACCTCAGGGACTATGAACTTCCCTGTCAATCTTGCTGCTTTCTCTCCGGGATTACACACACTCTATATCCGCGCTAAAAATAGTCAGGAAGATTGGAGTATTACGCATGATATTACCTTTATCAAACTCGATGAAGATATATTTGCCAATATTATCGCCTATGAATGGTTCATTAATGATGATCCGGGATTCGGACAGGCAACAAGTTATACTGAAATAACCCCTGCACAAAGGATATCCCGCACCGTTACGGTGGATATTTCTTCTCTTGCGGAAGGTATCCATACCATGTTTGTACGTGTACTCGACGACAATAATACGTGGAGTATTACGCAAAGCCAGTCATTCATGAAAGTAAAAGGCATTGAACCTGGAAAGATCACCGGGCTGGAATGGTTCATCGATACCGACCCGGGAATGGGTAACGCTACTCCCGTGGAAATACAATCCGGTCAGACGGAAAAATTATTTATCATAGACCTCACGTCTTTGACTAACGGAATGCATACCTTATATGTCCGTGCCCGGGATGTTGATGGAAAATGGAGTATTACGCAGGATATTACATTTATATCTTTGGATGAAAGAACTCCGGATAATGTGATTGCTTATGAATATTTTATCGATAAAGATCCGGGATTCGGCAAAGCTTCAGGATATACTTCGGTAACTCCTGCCCAGAAAGTAACCAGGACTTTCACCGTCAATACCTCCGGTCTGGATGACGGACTACATACGCTATACATCCGTGCCCTCAATGAAGGTAAAGAATGGAGTATCACCCAATCCCAGACTTTCATAAAGACAACCCGGCCTAAAGACCTTGATCTGATTTCGCTGGAATATTTCTTTGATACTGATCCCGGTTTCGGAGCAGGAATACCTGTGGCCTTATGGGGCACGAATGCTACCAACTCGTTCTCGGTCGATGTAAGTACTCTTAATGAAGGCTTACATACACTATACATCCGTGGACAAAACAGCGATAAAAAATGGAGTATTACACAGGATATTACGTTCCTTCTGTTCAATGTAAATGAAATATCCGATATTGTGGAAGTCGAATGGTTTGTCGATACTGATCCCGGATTCGGTAATGTTCCTTCAGAACAAAGATTCGAATATTCAACTCCCCAACATACTATTGTCCGGACATTCCCTGTCAATACGGAAAATCTGTCACTCGGATTACATCATCTATATGTCCGTGCCAAAAATGAAAGGGATGCATGGAGTATCACACAGCACCACTCTTTCATGAAGGTAAAATCCCAGAGTGTAGAAGCATTGGAATATTTTATCGATACGGATAAAGGATTTGGTAAAAATACCATCATTCCAATTGCTACTCCCGGGGCAAATGTTTCCGCAACATTCAATGTCCCGACCCAGGATCTGGGTGACGGTATCCATACTTTATATGTCCGGGGATTAAATGAAAAGGGTTATTGGGGGATCACTCAATACCAGGCCTTCATTAAGGTAACACCTGCCCTGAATGCTGCCGATGTTAATCTTGTGGAATACTTTATCGATACTGATCCGGGATTTGGTGAAGCCAACCGTATAAATGTAACACCATTAGATAATGGCCCTGTATTTATACCAGTTGCTGATAACGAATACACTGAAGGGGCACATATTTTCTATGTCCGTTCACGCAATACAAAGGGAGAATGGAGTATCACCCAAAGTATTCCTTTCCTTACGATAGCAGCTGAAATAGTGCCCGATGTTACAGCGTTGGAATGGTTTATCGATGAAGAACCCGGATTCGGACAGGGCATCCCGGTGGCTATTCCGGAACCTGGAACCCATGTAATCCGGACATTCAATATTCCATTAAGTACTGTTGACGACGGACTCCATACTTTGTATGTACGTGCCCGTACTCAGACCGGTATCTGGAGTATTACCCAATACAGGACATTTATTAAAGTATCGCCGACCCAGGAAACAGACCTTTTGCAGCTGGAATACTTTATCGATACTGATCCTGGAATCGGTAAGGCTGAAAAAGTTGCCCTTTCATCGCAAAAAACAGCCGATAAATCATTTACGGTTTCTTTAGATAATGTTTCACCGGGGCATCATACCTTATATGTCCGGTCACAGAATACCGAGAAACATTGGAGTATCACTCAATCTATACAGATATTGGTATCTGAAATACCGGTTATTCCCGATATTACTGCCGCAGAATGGTTTATCGATGATGATCCTGGATTCGAAAGTGCTAATAAAGTTTTATTGTTGACCAACGAGATAGGTCAGAATGTCAGGAAAACATTCACTGTTCAGTTGCCGGATAATACATCTTCCGGATTACATACATTCTATGTCAGGGCAAAAAATGCACAAAATCGTTGGAGTCATACCCAATACAGCCAGTTTGTCAAAGTGGAAGGAGCCGGAAGGGAGATACCCAATGCCGTAGCCCTGGAATATTTTATCGATAAAGATCCGGGATTCGGAAAAGCCGTACGGAAAAATATCAGCTTAACCGACAACACGGTCAATATATCCATTGATACAGTTTCGGCAGGTATCCATACTCTTTATGTCCGGACTATCGACGCTGACAGTCTTTGGAGTATTACGCACAGTATTGACTTCATGAAAATGGAGATTAGAAAAGTTCCTAAAGTCACTGCTATAGAATGGTTCATTGACGAGGATCCGGGATTCGGGGAAGCAAATGATGTTACTCCGGTATTTACTGCATCGCAAAATGTAACCCATACATTTGCGGTATCTCTCAATGGATTAAATGACGGAATACACACATTCTATGTACGTGCCAAGGATAGTCTTGAAAACTGGAGCATTACACAGTATTCGACATTTATCAAATCATCTGTCAGATTATTACCTGAAGTTGTCGCTGTTGAATACTTCCTGGATACAGATCCCGGATTCGGACAGGGGACTCAACTGCCCGTCACTAATGCAAATACCCCGGTCAGCATCATGTTCACTACGGATATGATTACCGAAGGTGCTCATACATTATATGTCCGGACGCTCAACAATAAGAAAGAATGGAGTATTACTCAAAGCATCAAATTGCTGGTATTCAATATGGAATCCATAGAACCTTCTAAAGTGATGGCGCTGGAATATTTCATTGATAATGACCCGGGATTTGGTAATGGTAAGAAAATCAACATCAGTCCGACATCTCTCGATGTAAGCAGGAAAGTAACCATTCAGGTTGCAGATATTGCCGACGGTATCCATACCCTTTATGTCCGTGCCATGAATGAAGAGGAAAAATGGAGTATCACACATTACAGTATTTTCTTAAAAGTAAAAGCTGAAAATGCCATGGGTCTTCCGGATATTACCAGGATAGAATATTTCTTTGATACCGATCCCGGTGTCGGACTGGGAAACCCCATCAGTACCTCGCCTGACCGTAATGTAGATATGTTCTTCGATATTGACCCTTCCGGGTTGGAGTTAGATGTGATCCATACACTTTATATCCGTGCTATCAGTACGGCCGGAAAGTGGTCTATTACCCATAGTTTTGAATTTACGCCCAAGAAGATCCCTGAAGAAGAGCAGACAGGCAGGCCGGTAGGAGGCTCTATCACTCCTTCAAGCAGTGAAATATGTGAAAATGAAGACGCTTATATCCGGTTAACTGTCGTCGATTATAAATCAAGGATATTGAATTGGCAACAACGTCATTATGACGAAAATGGTCTGCCGACATCCCTTGACTGGACAAATATTGCAGGAAGCATTCCTTCTATAACCGTGTCGCCCAAGGTTCCCGGTATATGGAAATACCGTGCCGTAATCACCAATGGAGACCGTGAACCGGTATATTCCGATTATGCTGAAATAAAAGTAATTGCTTCTGCAAAAGGAGGTTTTGTTACCGCTGAAGCCATGCCCGAATACCTGTGTTCCAGCAAACCCATTAAACTCATTCTGGAAGAATACAAGGGAGATGTAGTTAAATGGCAGGGTAGGAATACTACTGTCACTCAGGACTGGACAGACATTCCGTTGAACAACGATACGATTGAAGTTACTCCGGATGCAGGTGGCGTTTGGGAATACCGTGCATTGGTTGCTGCAGGCACATGTAATGATGAATTTTCCAAATCATTGAAAGTTAATGTGGTCGATGCAACAACAGGCGGCGAAATACTTCCTGATTCTATCAGTCCCTGTATCGGAAAAACCATTGAGTTAAATGCCCGGAACTATCTCGGAAAGATCATCAGGTGGCAAAGTTCTGTTGATGAAGGAAGCACATGGTCCAATATTATCTTTACGGAAGAAAATTTCATTACCACCTTGTATGATAAAAATGAAACATGGTTCCGTGCTGTTGTAAAAGCAGGTAATTGTGATGAAACATATTCCGAACCTGCCGTAATTACACCGGTAGATAAGATTGAAGATGCCGGGGAAATAACCGGATCGGATGTAGTCTGCGCCCCGACGTCTGTCAGTGTTAAATACAGGGTGGCCTCGATAGCAGGAGCCGAAGAATACGAATGGACTGTTCCGGCAGGAGCGATTATTGACGGAATGAGTAATACCAACGAAATACAGGTTCATTTCCCACAAAGCGCTCAATCAGGTCTTGTAACGGTGAAAGGAAAGAGTACCACTTGCGGTGTCGGTGCGCCGAGCGAACTCTTCGTTCAGGTAAACCAAAAACCGGCAACACCAGTAATAACCGGTCCTGCATCCGTATGCGTAGGTCAACCTGCAGAATACGAAGTTCCGGCAATACCGGGCGCCGTATACACCTGGTCGTTACCTGTAGGATGGACCGGAACATCGACCAGCAATACGATCACAGTCATCCCGTCAGGTATCGGCGGTACCATCAGTGTAACTGTAACCGCTCCTAACGGATGTGTCAGCGATGAAGGTACATTGGATATCACTGTTTCGCAGGGAACACCAACAGGTCCGATTTATCGCTTGCCAAACTTTTGATTGATAATTGAAAATTGATAATTGAAAATGAAAAATTAACTACGGTGAGCTCACAGGTGTGATGATATAAATAAAATGTATAGAATAATAATCTGAATAATATCCTTATCTTTAACATGATGTTTTTGATAAGGATATTTTTTATAAGTAAATATAATCATGAATATTGTGTTTCTCATTTTAGGAATCGTTGTCGTATTGCTGATTATCTGGATCATTGTTGTTTATAATAGATTAATAATTAATAAAAACCGGATGCATGAGGCATGGAGCATGATCGATGTTTTTTTGAAAAAACGTTATGATCTGGTACCCAATCTGGTAGAAATAGTCAAAGGGTATAGCGCCCATGAAAAAAAAGTACTGGAAGAAGTTACCCGTTACCGCTCCGAGGCGATGCAGGCTAAAAGTACGGAAACACAGATTCCTCAGGAAATGAAGCTTGAAAAATCATTACATCGTTTGTTGGTGGTCATGGAAAAATACCCCGACCTGAAAGCGGACCAACATTTTCTGAAATTACAACAACAATTGAGCGACATGGAAAGCGATCTGGAAATGGCGCGCCGTTATTATAACGGTACTGTCAGGGAAAACAACATCTATCAGGAAAGTTTTCCGTCCAATATTATTGCAAAAATTTTTCACTTCCGTAACGGAATATTCTTTACATCGGAATTACACGAAAGGTCAGTACCCAATATTCATCTTGAGTCATGAAAAATATTCTTTGTGCTGTTTTATTGCTGCTTTCATTTTCGGTTTCCGGTAGCAAACAGTCTGAAAGGATCATCCGCTTCCATTCGGATATCCTGATTGATACCACCGGAAGAGTGCAGGTAATCGAACAGATCAGGGTATATGCTGCAGGTATTGATATCCGGAGGGGTATTGTCAGAAGTATTCCCCTATACAGGGAAGACCATTCCGGTAAAAAACAGAAAATGGATTTTAAAATCCTTTCCGTTCAACGTGATGGAAAAGATGAAGATTTTAAAACCGAAACAGCCGGCAATAACAGGGAAATATACATTGGCAGTGGCGATACCTACCTAAAACCGGGGATTTATGAATATACCATTACTTATGAGAGTTACGGGCATGTCGGTTTTTTCGATACCTACGATGAATTATACTGGAATGTGACAGGAAACGACTGGGTATTCAATATTGAACAGGCTTCCGCTTCCGTAACTCTTCCTAATAACACTCCGTATATCGAAGCAGCCTGCTATACGGGTTCATACGGTTCTACCCGGAAAGATTGCTCTATAACTGGAGAAAACGGAAAGCCGGCATTTCAGGCCAAACAGATTCTGCTTCCAAATGAAGGGTTTACTATTGCTGTCTCTTTCCAGCGGGATATCATCAAACGTCCGCCACCGCCTACCATGGCCGAATTGTTATGGAATAAATTCAGGAGGTTCATCAGCCCTTTGCTCTGTGTATTGATCATGGCCTGCTTTTACATCTTTACCTGGCGGAAAGTGGGTAAGGATCCCGAAAAACCGGTAGTGATACCGACCTTTAAGCCACCACACGGCTGGTCGCCTGCCACAATAAGGTATTTATACAAAAGGAGATACGATAATAAAACATTTACCTCATCTATCATTGAACTGGCTGTTAAAAAAGTTATCCGGATAAAATACGAAGCAAAAAAATATATGCTGGAAAAAATAAGTAATGATGTTGTCAACTTATCCGATGAAGAAAAAGAGATATACCACATTTTTTTCTCAGATAGAAAACAGCTGGAAGTTTCGGATAAAAAC
The DNA here is from genome assembly GCA_031275285.1 of Bacteroidales bacterium. NCBI lineage: Bacteria > Pseudomonadati > Bacteroidota > Bacteroidia > Bacteroidales > Bacteroidales bacterium. Next base: position 49,263 of record JAISOY010000061.1, read on the forward strand.
CACAAAAGGTTTTCAAAAGCCAATAATCGTTTGAGCAACTCATTGAGTTACCAATGGAACATCAAGGATTATTTCCGTCACAATGCTGGCTATGTCTGGAAAGCTGTTTTGTTGATACTCGTGTTGTTTACACTGAATACGTTCTTTTCAGGCACCAATATGGATTTATTCGGTTTGATAGCCACCATGCCGTTCGTTCTTCTGGGATTGGTAGTAATGGTTGTGGGGATGAAGTTGGAAACAGGATGTATTAAGTATTTTCTCATCATTTTTGGCGCCATATTCGTAATACCGATACTGCTTATCCAGGCTTTTGTCCTTTTTCAGGAAGATTGGGTGGTACCTGTATTCGTTTTGCTAATGATCGTACCTTTTGCCTTTTATATATATCTTATAAAAGCACCGACAGAGCTAGGTGCAAAAACAACTGCAGAGCTGGAAGGATTCAAAATGTATCTGGAAACAGCGGAAGAAAACCGGCTTAACCTGCTTACTCCTCCGGATATGACTCCTGAACTATTCGAAAGGCTATTACCTTATGCCATAGCATTGGACGTGGAAAACGAATGGAGTAAAAAATTTGATAATATATTGCAGCAAGCCAATTATCAACCCGAATGGTACATCAGCGACAAAGCATTCAGGTATGGTATTTTTGCAGGCGCCTTTTCCCGTTCGTTCAATTCATCTGTTTCGTCTGCCCGTATCGATCCTACGGTATCTTCCGGTTCCGGAAGCAGTTCTGGGTCGGGAAGTTGGAGTTCCGGAAGCAGTGGTGGCGGATTCTCCGGCGGCGGTGGCGGTGGCGGTGGCGGAAGAGGCTGGTAGATCTTTTGGAATTTTTATTCGACTTATACGAATAATTGCCAATGGTTTTTAATTGTAGAAAAGCGATTTTAGAAAAATCAATATTATACATTCAATCAACCTAAATCATATTTGGTTCATTTACCAGTATATCGAAACCAGGCTTGCGGTAATTTTAATACTTCTTCATGTGCTTCCGGATGTAAAATCAAACAACGAACAGGATAATTCGTTATATTTGACCGGATAAATGAATAATTTTTGTAGTAAAAAGCATATTATTGAAAAATAATCATATGGAAAACAAGATATTATATACTGTAACTATTTTTTCTGAGAATACAGTCGGTCTGCTCAATCAGGTGACAACTGTTTTTACCCGCAGGCAGTTGAATATTGAAACATTATCTGTTTCTCCTTCAGCAATAGTGGGTATCCACAAATTCACCATCACTGCTTTTTCCGATCGTGAGACCATCGAAAAAGTTGTGTTGAGCATTGACAAGCGTGTAGATGTCCTCAAATCATATTACAGTACCGATGAAGAATTGATCCATCAGGAAATTGCCCTGTATAAACTTTCTACTCCTGAATTTTTGGAACAGATCTCAGTGGAAGAACTGATCAGGAAACATAATGCCATCATACTGGATATCAATAAAGATATTGTAGTTATTGAGAAGACAGGGCATTATGCCGATACAAAAGCACTATTCAATGAATTGAACGAAAAGGTACGGGTACTGCAATTTATCCGTTCAGGGCGGATTGCTATTACCAAATCAAAAATAGAGCGATTGAGTGATATGCTTTCTGATATTGAACAAAGGAGGAAAAAGAAAGAGAAAAAGTTATCCTGATAAAGTAATACAGATGTTACCAGTTATAGGCGATTATACATTTCCGGTCGAAGCATATTCAAATGATTTCCGAGGGAAGTCTACCCTTCAGGCTGTGGGTGGTTTTTTGATGCAGGCAGCAACACGTCATGCAGAAGAAAGAGGGTTCGGGTATTCCTTTATGTTGCAGAATAACAGGACCTGGGTTTTATCCCGTCTGGTCATTGAAATGTCGGATTATCCGGTGAACGATACCCGTATGCTTGTAAGTACCTGGGTTCCGGAAGTTAATAAATTATTTACCGAACGTTGTTTCTCCTTATCTGATAGTACAGGGAAGAATATCGGATACGCCAGGTCATTATGGGCAGCCATAGACCTGGAAACCCGGCGGCCTACTAATATTCTGGACCTGCAAGGATTCAAAGGATTCATACATGGAGCACCCTGCCCGATAGAGAACGTTCATAAGATCCCTCCTATAAAAGAGCAGTGTCTTGTTGAATCATTCATGGTAAAATACAGCGACCTTGATGTCAATAAACATCTTAATAGTATGAAATACGTCGAACATTTTGCCGATACTTTTTCGTTGGAGATGTACCAGCAAAAAGATATCCGGCGGTTTGAGATCTGTTTCATGGCTGAGGGGCAATATGGGACTAAGTTAGATATTTTCAGGAAAGCAGAAGAGAATGATACTTTTGTTCTTGAAATGAGGAATCCGGAAAGAGCGATTTGTTCGGCAAGAATAGCCTGGGATAGCTTGTAAAGCTATTGATTTTTGCTGAAAGATATTTGTACTTTCACTGATATGCATTAACTTTGCAGCCGTTTTTTACCGCAATGCGGACATGGAATAGTAATTTTTTTGTATCATATATATCAATAAAAATGGCGAAAATAAATTTTGGAGGAGTAGTAGAAGACGTGGTAACACGCGAAGAATTTCCGGTAAGTAAAGCCCGTGAAACTTTAAAAAATGAAATAATTGCGGTCATTGGCTATGGTGTGCAGGGTCCAGCACAGTCATTGAATATGCGTGATAACGGATTCAAAGTAATTATCGGACAAGCTCCTGAGTTTAAAGCTGACTGGGATAGGGCAGTGGCTGACGGATGGGTTCCGGGAGAAACACTCTTTCCTATTGAAGAAGCTGCGAAAAAAGCAACCATTATACAATACCTGGTTTCCGATGCAGCACAACGTGCTTTGTGGCCGGTATTGAAACCCTGTCTGAAAGCAGGTGATGCTTTGTATTTTTCCCATGGTTTTTCTGTTACATATAAAGAACAAACAGGAGTCATTCCTCCTGATGATGTTGATGTGATCCTGGTTGCGCCCAAAGGTTCAGGAACCAGTGTACGTCGTAATTTTCTGGCCGGAACAGGTATCAATTCCAGTTATGCCATCTTTCAGGATGCAACAGGAAGGGCCTTGGAACGTACATTAGCTATTGGTATTGCCATTGGTTCAGGTTATTTATTCCCTACTACTTTCGAGCAGGAAGTTTACAGTGACCTTACCGGGGAACGTGGTGTACTGATGGGGGCTTTAGCCGGCATTATGGATGCGCAATATAAAGTTTTGCGTGATAATGGCCATACTCCCAGTGAAGCGTTCAACGAAACTGTTGAGGAACTTACCCAAAGCTTGATCCGTTTGGTTGATGAAAACGGTATGGATTGGATGTACGCCAATTGTTCCGCAACGGCTCAACGTGGCGCATTAGACTGGAGGCCTCGTTTTGCTGAAGCTGTGATGCCTGTATTTGAAGATTTATATGCCCGTGTAAGAGACGGACGTGAATGTCAGAGAGTACTTGATTCAACTGGTGGCCCTAATTATAAGGCGGAACTGGAAAAAGAATTGAAAGAATTACGCGAATCTGAATTGTGGCAGGCCGGTGAACAGGTACGCAAACTTCGTCCTGGTAAATAACTCTTATTGTTAGCGGTAATAGCATAACAGAATAGAAATATCTTGAAAAGTTGCAGGTTTTACTTGCAACTTTTTGTTTTTTATAGATACCCGTAAATAATCCTGATTATTCTTTAAGTTGCTGTACTTATAATCTGAATCGATATTTTTGTTTCTTATAGAACAGTATAGTTAGCGTATTATTCAGGAATGAAACGCTGTGAAAAGGATAGGAGGATAGTAGTGGAGCGGATTTATCGTGGGAAAGAAGTGTTCGAATGGAACATCTATTCTGTTTTTTCTAACATGAAAAAACAGCAGGTAATCCTAAAGATTAACTTTTCCATGATTACAAAGAATATCTTCTGCTTTGAATATAATATTTATCAATTGCTGAAAAACACCCCGGTATATAATAAAAAAGAAAGCACCCTAGAGGATGCTTTCTTTTTTATTAAGGTTAATTTAATCTTATTGTACGATAGATTTGAAAGTGCTGTCTTCAAAATATTTAGCAAATTCAAGATCTTTCTTTGCGTTGGCTTTCAATTCAGCGCTCTTAGTACAAGCTGTACGTAAGTTATTCATGACCAAATTGTTGTTTCCTTCTCTTGCACCAACGATTGCTTTCAGGTAATAAACCAAAGCATCTTCACTTTTGATAGAATTCAAAGTATTCAATGCTTCCTGGTTTTGTTTTGCCAATAACTTAGCTAAAGCAGCATTTACTTCAACCTGATTTCCAAAATAACTGATAGCTTCGCTATATTTTCCTTGGATAACTTTGATGGTACCTAAATTATACTTGGCATCTTCGCTGGATGCTGAAGTCAATAATTCTTCTGCTTCAGCAATGTTCCCGTCACGTAATGCAACAACAGCCAGGTTATTTTTAACGATATCGTTATTTTCTAAGGATTTTGCTTCATTCAAAGCTGTCTTTGCATCGCTGGTACGTCCAAGGTTCAAATAAGCAACACCTAAGTTGTTTTTGGTACGGTAGTCATTCGGATAATAGCGTGCTGCGGCTTGGTAAACAGATAACTTCCTGTTGTTATCATCAGTCAATGTTCCGGCATAAAGAATTTCTTCCAATTTCAATTTGCTGGGATCCTGATTGAATTGAGCGGTAATTTCCTGATCGGATAAACCAACTACTTCAATATTAACAGTCATTTTTGAACGACGCAGTTGAGGAAGGATGCTTTCTTTGATTTCTTCATATGCTGATGCAATATTCTTGATCTCACGTTCACGAACAATAGGATCGGAATACATAGACAAAACACGAAGAATTAATTGCTTGTCAGCTAAGTTTGATTCTTCCATTAATTTTTTGAAACCATCCCAATCTTCAGGAGTAACTACTACTTTCAGGAAATCAGATTTTACTATTTCTTCTACTTTAGCTGCTTTGAAATTCTTAGCAAAGAAAGCTTGTCCTGTTTTTTCACGAGCATGAGATAACTTGTCGTTCAAATCATAAGGACCTTCCGGTGAAGCATAAGCTGATAACTGGGCGCCGGTAATATTGACTCTTTCATTGTCTTTAGCCGCCTTTACAGCATCAGTAAATTCTTTAATTTCCGGTTTCTTTGTTTCAGATGTGCGAACATTTGATTGTTGCAATGCATATTTAATGTCGGCTTCATAAGCATCCGGAGTAATACGTACGTATTTATCAGGAGCATAAGTAGCTTTGCCGTCTTTTTCAACCAGCTTACTGGTAGTGATGATACCATCAGCTAATTTATAGTCATCAAATGCCAAAGATTTAGAACCTTTGGATGCAGATGCCCTCAACATTAACTGAGAAACCTGAAACTCTGGTTTGTAGGTAACTTTAGATGAATAGCTGAAAGTTCCGCCATCATATTTAATTACCTTATTGTTTTCTTTCACTGACTCGCCTTGTACCTTATATGTAGTATAAGCCAGTTCGTTATTTCCACTTACCAGGACAGGAGTTAACTCCATGATCACAGATTTGTTGAAATATTTTGCAGGATAAGTTCCGTTAACAGTAACTGCAACTTCGTCACCTACTAATTCTAATACAGGAGGATTTACTGTGTATTTCACCTGGTCTGCATTCTTCTTCATTTTTTTTAAAGAACCGCAACCACTGAATGTAATGCCTACGACCAACGCAGACACCAAAATCAAATTATTCCTTTTCATAGTCACTTGATTATTATTTGTTTTTAAGATTAAATTTTCGAGTATAAATATAAAATAATTACGCAAATTTAAAGATTATTTTTTCAAAATAAAAGCCTAAGGTTATTTAAATATAAGAAAAATAATGACTTTTTTCTTTGATAAAATCCAGACGATATGTCAAAAAAATGTAACGTTTTGTTTAACAGTTAAATATGATTATTTTTTCTTTATTGGAAACTGTATCCCCAACTTTTGGGAGAGTTACTCTTTTAACTTTTATTAACAAGATTTTCATGAAAGTGTTCACTTGTTTAATGAATATATTCCGCTCTGGATGCATCCAGTCGCAACATAATAAATAACAAAATTGTGAATGCCCATAATGAAGATCCTCCATAACTAAAAAAAGGTAAAGGAATACCTATAACCGGAACCAGGCCAATGGTCATTCCTATGTTAATGGTACAATGTAAAAATAAAATACTGATCACACAATAAGAATAAACACGACTAAAGACAGATCGCTGTCGTTCGGCAATAAATAACAGCCGGAGCAAAAGTGCCGTAAACAGTATTACTACTACCGATGTCCCTACAAATCCCCATTCTTCACCAACAGTACAAAAGATAAAATCAGTGCTTTGTTCAGGAACGAAATTGTATTTGGTCTGTGTTCCCTGTAAAAAACCTTTACCGGTCAGTCCTCCGGAACCGATAGCTATTTTTGATTGGTTAACATTGTACTCAATCCCCAGTGGGTCCGATTCCATTCCGAGCATCACAAGTATACGTTTCTGCTGATGTGGACTAAGGACATCGTCAAATACAAAGTCAACCGAAAATGTAAATAATAAAGCACTTAATATAAAGAAGACAACAGTACGTACATGGGGAATCCGGCGAATGGCTGATATAATAATGAAGACAACAGATATAGTTATTGCCGCGGCCAAAAGTATCTCATGAACCTCAAAACGTTTCTTGAGCAACAGATTGATTCCTAAGAAGACACTAAATATAAGTAAGAATAAACCGCTACCTTTGAAAACGTGCTTGACCTGTTTACTCATGATCAGGTAAACTGTAAAGCCTAATAGGATCAGTCCGCCAACCAGGTAAGCCTGGGCACCCTGCATCAGCAGGGAAAGAATAAATAAGAATACAGCCAGAATGCCGAATAACAGGATGCTTTGAGGCAACCCCTCCCGGTACAGGACAATCAAAAATGCCAGGTATACAAGGCAGGAACCAACATCCGGCTGCAGAAGTATAAAAGCCGGTGAAAGAAAAATAATCAAGCCAATGAAAAAAATATTTTTCAACTCCATCATTCTGCCGTTGTAGTTTCCCAGGTATTTTGCTAATGCAAGACTCGTTGCAATTTTGGCAAATTCGGAAGGTTGTATTTGTAGGTTGCCGATCACAAACCATGATTTAGCTCCGTTGACTTCACGGCCAATGACCAACACCGCAATCAATGTCAATATGCAGAATATAAATATCGGGTAAGCAAACGAAGTATAAAAACGGATATCCAATAAACAGACAATAACGGCCAACAGTATCGCAGCAATGATCCAGACCAGTTGTTTTCCGTAACGTTGGGAAAAAGCAAAGATACTGGTATGTTGTTCGTCATACACGGCAGCATATATATTGAACCATCCCATCAATACCAGGATGAGATAAAGACCGATGGTGATCCAGTCAAGGCTGGTAATAAGATTAGTTTGCCGCCTCACGGTTATCGTATTTATTAAAGTTCAACATCCGGTCTTCCAGCCATGGGCGGGTTGTAGAACCAGTCAGGTATTTTTCTATCATCAGCGAAGCTACCGGAGCCGCCCATGTTCCTCCGTATCCTACATTTTCAACATATACGGCTATCGCTATTTTGGGTTTGTCCATGGGGGCAAAAGCCATAAAGGTAGCATGGGTATCCCCATGCGGATTTTCTGCCGTGCCGGTTTTTCCACACATATCGATTCCCGGAATGGCAACGGATCTTGCTGTTCCACCCGGACCTGTTACTGCTAAAAACATTCCTTCCCGTATAGGTCTGAAATGAGATGTATCTACTACCGTATAGCGCTTCTCGGCATATTTTTGAGGAATAGTATCACGGCCATTTATTTTTTTTATCAGATGGGGAACATGATAATAGCCACCATTGGCAATCAATGCGGCAAAATTAGCCATCTGAACCACGGTATTTCCCATTTCAGCCTGTCCGATGGATAAAGAAACAATGGTAAGAGACCTCCAGGATGTTGCTGTCGGAAAATACTTTTTGTCGTAGTATTCTACCGGGGGCACGTTTCCGGCTAACTCCTGAGGCAAATCTATGCCTAGTTTCTGTCCAAAGCCAAAGGACAGAATATCTTTACGCCATTCCATATAATTTTCACGGGTAGTTCCGGCGGATTGGTTATCCAGAAAATTTCTGAATACAAGAGCAAAATAGGTATTGCATGAATTGCCGATGGCTTGAGGTAAATTCAAAGGCGATCCATGATAATGGCATCTCTGTGAGAATCGTCCCACATAATATCCACCATGGCAACCGAATAATGTTGAGGGGGTGAGTGATCCCTGTTGTAAACCGACCAGACCCTGAGCGACTTTAAATGTCGATCCCGGAGGATAAAAGGCCATTACAGAACGGTCAAAAAGAGGCTTACTTGGAGCATTGTTCAATTTCCTGTAATTTTCAGACCGAATCCTGCCAACCAATAACGAAGGATCATAATTAGGCACAGAGACCATGGCCAGGATTTCTCCTGTAGATGGCTCAATAGCTACTACTGCGCCCCGCACTTTTGACATCAGTTTTTCCGCATAAACCTGTAATTCTGCATCAATAGTAATGGTTAAATCATTACCTACCACGGCCATAGTATCCATATCACCATTGCGGAAGGAATTTACAATACGATTGTGTACATCCACTAAATAAATATTTACACCTTTCTTTCCCCTGAGCTCTTTTTCGTAGTATTTTTCTATTCCTGTTTTTCCAATATAATCTCCTATTTTATAATAACCGTCCTGTTTGATCTCGGATGAATCGACTTCGGCAACATAACCCAGCAGGTGCGGAGCAATTGGAAGCACATAGTTCCGTAGCGTACGTGCCTGGACAAAAAAACCGGGGAATTTATATAGATGTTCCTGTAGTACTGCATAGGTCTCAGCCGACATCTGCTTAAGAAATAGGGATGGTCTGTATGAGGAATATCCGCGGTCCTTTTTTAACCGGGCAAAGGTTTCTTTCAATTCGGGAACAGTCAGACCCAGTATTTTCGCCAGTTCTGTAGTGTCAAACGGTTTCACATGTCGAGGGGTAACCATCAGGTCATAAGCGGCCTGATTGTTCACGATCTGCCGGCCGTTACGGTCCAGGATCAATCCTCGTGCAGGATATTGAGTCTGCAGACGTTGTGAATTGTTATCTGCGCTTATTTTATACGAAACATCGATCACCTGTAAAAAAAATAACCTGATGATCAGGATCAGGGCAACTAAAATAATGGTTCCGCCAATGACATATTTCCGTATATCGTACTGATTCATTTTGAACGTGCTGTAAGAAACTGACAAAGAAGTATCAGCAGGATGGTGAATATGCTACTGGCAACAGCCCGGAGAGTTGCGGGTAAAAAATCATTGAACCCGAATGATTCAACCCAGAAAAGTACCAGGTGATGCGCTAATACCAATATGGTAATATATTTCATGAACCAGGAAAAGCCCAAAGAAGGTACAGTAGGTGACATGCCGGGTTCGTATCCGTCATGGGGGGCAATAAAGCCTAACAGGTGAAACCGTAAATATGCCATAAAAACAGTGGCAATCGTATGATAACCTATTGTAGCGGAAGCAACATCGATCACCATTCCTATAGCAAAGGAAGACAATAACAATAGCCAGGCCGGTGTTTCAAAAGGCAACCATAATATAAACAAAACATACAGGTAGGGGTTGACAAATCCGCTGAACTGGATGTTGTTCAATATGAAAAGCTGTATGAAGACCAACAGCACAAACCGTAAAATATTTATCGATACAGTTCTGATCATTGGTCTCCGGATATTTGTTGTTCCAATAAATCCTGCTCCTCTTTCATATGATCTTCAATAACGGAAACATAGAATAATTTGCGAAAGTCCGTAGACAATAAAACTTTGATCGCATAAAAATTTCCATCCTTTTTACTGAATTCATCGACAATGCCGACCGAAATACCTTCGGGAAAGCTGTCCGAATAACCCGATACCACCAAGGTATCCCCGATTGCAACAGGTGCATGTAAAGGAATTTCATTCAGTAATGCATGGCGATATGAACGGCCATCCCATGTCAATGATCCGTAAAAATTATTTTTCTTGAATTTGGTACTTACCCTGAAATTCCGGTTGATGACAGGTAAAACCGTCGCGAAATGTTCAGATACCCCGTGAATAATACCGACAATACCATCAGGACAGGTCACAGCCATGTTTACTTTGATCCCTTGTCGCCTACCTTTATTTAAAGTGATGAAATTATATTGTTTGTTGACTGTGCTGTTGATCACTTCGGCATATAAGATCGAATATTTTTTGAAATAAAGCGAATCAAAAGATGCTACACGAGAAGAATCCAGATCATAAAATGCTTCGGACAAGCGATTACGGAGGGTTGTGTTTTCCTCCAGTAATTGCCGGTTAATTTCATTCAGATGAACATATTCCCGCCAGGTACTTACCTGTTCATAAACTCTCCCGGAAAAAGAGCCGGTAGCCCGGACAAATGAAATCCTTTGGATGTAATTGTTCTGAACCAGCAAGAATATAGCGATTCCCTCTAATAAAAGAAAGAGGAAAAATGTATAATGCTTCTGGAAAAAACGAAAAAGTGTACGCATTACATGATTGGTTCACCGTTCGGTGACAGCAAACAGTTCCGGATGAACAAAAACGACCGGTCGGCAACTGTTAGCTGCGAAGTATTATCGCATCAAGAAAGAAAACTTATCTACATTTTTCAAAGCAATTCCGGTACCCCGGGCAACAGCACGCAAGGGATCTTCAGCTACTTTGAAAGGAATATTGATCTTATCGGTAAGCCTTTTGTCCAGTCCTTTCAGCAAAGCGCCTCCACCTGCCAGGTAAATACCGTGGTTAACAATATCGGCGTATAACTCCGGAGGAGTTTGCTCCAGGACGTCCAAAATGGCTGTTTCGATCCGGGAGATAGACTTATCCAGGCAATGCGATATTTCCTGGAAAGATACGGGAACTTCCACAGGAAGTGCAGTCATCAGGTTGGGACCGCGGACGATAAAGTCGGACGGTGGATTTTCCAGGTCAGGTAAAACTGATCCTACCTGTATTTTTATATCTTCAGCGGTACGTTCCCCGATCCGGATATTGTGTTGCTGCCGCATGTAATCCTGGATGTCGGCTGTAAATACATCTCCGGCAACAGTAATAGAACGGTTACATACAATACCGCCAAGGGCAATCACAGCTATTTCGGAAGTTCCGCCTCCTATATCTACCACCATATTTCCTTCAGGTGCCGTCACATCAATCCCGATCCCTATTGCTGCAGCCATTGGCTCATAAATCATATACACATCCCTGCCTCCCGAGTGTTCTGCTGAATCACGGACTGCACGGACTTCCACTTCGGTACTGCCCGAAGGGATACAGACAACCATACGGATGGAAGGTGTGAACCAATGCCCCCGTGTAGGGATCATTTTGATCATTCCTTTGATCATCTGCTCGGCTGCATTAAAATCTGCAATTACACCATCCCGTAAAGGACGGATAGTTTTAATGTTCTCATGTGTTTTTCCGTGCATCTGGCGGGCCTTTTCACCAATGGCTACCAGTTTTCCGGATACACGGTCGATAGCGACAATAGACGGCTCGTCAACGACTACCTTATCGCCGTATATGATGATGGTATTGGCTGTGCCGAGATCCATCGCGATTTCTTGTGTGAAGGAGAATAATCCCATGTATGATGATATTTTGTTTCAGGCTTTCGGCGATAAGACCTTTTTGCCTGAAGGATTGATGAATGTTAATTCTAATGTTTAAAATGACGGATCCCGGTAAACACCATTGCAATAGATAACTTATTGCAACAGTCTATTGACTCGTTATCGCGTATGGATCCTCCCGGCTGTACGATTGCTTTTATTCCTTCTTCTCCGGCTATTTCTACACAATCCGGAAAAGGGAAGTAAGCATCACTGGCCATTACGGCCCCATTCAGATCAAAATCAAATGTTTTTGCTTTCTTTACAGCTTGCTTCAAAGCGTCTACCCTTGAAGTCTGGCCAATACCACTGCCAAGTAATTGCTTATTTTTGGCCAATACAATGGCATTGGATTTACTATGTTTGACTATTTTATTGGCAAATACCATATCTGCCAGTTCTTTTTTGCCCGGATGAACATCGGTCACCGGGTTCATTTTATCAGCAGTTTCTGTTGCATTATCCTTATCCTGAAGTACGACCCCGTTCAATAATGAACGAAATTGCTGTCCGGGAAGTTTTGTGTCTTTTAACCGAAGCAAAATCCTGTTCTTTTTTGCTTTTAATAATTCAACGGCTTCCTTCGTAAAAGAAGGTGCGATCAATACCTCATAAAACAGTTGGTCTATTTCCAGGGCTGTCTTTTCATCGATCTCACGATTGGTGATCAACACACCTCCGAATGCGGAGACAGGATCACCTGCCAAAGCTTTTTTCCAGGCATCCAGTATGTTTTCGGATGAGGCCAGGCCACATGCATTATTGTGTTTCAATATGGCAAAAGTAGGTTCATCGAACTCATTGATGAGGTTTACTGCCGCATCGATATCCAGTAAGTTGTTATAGGATATCTCTTTTCCGTTTAACTTTTCGAAAAGTCCGTCAAAATTTCCAAAAAACAGTCCTTTCTGGTGGGGATTTTCTCCATAACGAAGGGTCATCCCGTCGGTATAGCTTTGTTTAAAGACAGGTTCGCCCAGTTCTTTATTGAAGTAATTAAATATTGCAGAATCGTAATGGGATGAAACATTGAATGCAGCAGCTGCAAACTTTCGCCGATCTTCCAGCGTGGTTTCACCACCTTTCTCATTCAATAAATTCAATAATGGCAAATATTCGCGTTTAGAAGGAACGATCAGAACGTCTTTATAATTCTTGGCTGCTGCACGGATCAATGAAATACCGCCAATATCTATTTTCTCGATTACAGATGCTTCAGAAGCCCCGGACGCTACGGTTTCTTCAAAAGGATATAGATCCACGATCACGAGATCAATATCCGGAATACCGTACTTAGCTGCTTCTTCAAGGTCTTTGGATTCATCACGACGATATAGTATGCCTCCGAATATTTTTGGGTGTAATGTTTTTACACGTCCTCCGAAAATGGACGGATACTCCGTTAACGATTCAACAGAGGTTACTGGTACACCAAGTCCTTCTATAAAACTTTTCGTACCGCCTGTTGAATATATTTTTACCTGTAAGTCATTTAATTTTTTGACAATTACGTCAAGATTGTCTTTATGATAAACCGAGATTAGTACCGACTTTATTTTTTTTGTTTTACTCATTATTTTATTCACTGATACAATAAGTTTACAAAAGTATTAAAATTCTATCTATTTTTTTAGCTAAAATGATAAGAAAAAATAAATCAGTAAAAAAAATATTTTTAAGTGTCGATTTATGGTCAGATATTCTTTTCAATTTTCCGGAAAAATGCCTGTTTGTGGGGATGTTTTCAATAGGTCAGCCAGCATAATAAAATGACAGTAATCAATACAAGTCAATTTTAATACTGCGTTTGCCATTTAACACTGTTTGTAAACTGAAAAATAAAGCATTCACATAAAATGAATAAATGTCATCATTCTTTATTGGAAAAAATGTAATTTTGCATTTTGTTCTTTGAATAACAATATTTCTTACCTATAACATAAGATGATTTCAATTGGTTAATTGAGATTCAAATAAGACTTTGGGGCTGTTTGGTTTTGACAGCAAGGTAAATGGGTATTGTAAGCATGCCGAGCCACGTGATATGTCTCGTAAATCCGGGTCACAAAACAATAAATGGCGAAAATAATTACGCTCTTGCTGCTTAATCGAATTATAGTAGATTAGCTTAATCCGCGCACAAGGTGCATGGACAAGACGTTCCTCGTAAACCAAGTCCTGCGGTTTGCGGTTCAGGGGCGCTCGTGAGACAGGAATAGTTGTAGCTTTTTCTCAGAGCCGCGGCGAAACTTTAGAGGATAAGATGGCAGTAGGTTGCCGCCTGCCGGCTGTCATTCGAAAATCAATAAGCGGATAAGCATGTAGAAAGCATATTTGTTTCTTGTTTGGACACGGGTTCGACTCCCGTCAGCTCCACGATAAATATTGACAATCAGCTTATTGTGATATTTAAGGACTAAGAAAGGGACTAATAGTCCCTTTCTTCTTTTATGATTTTCTTGCTAAAGTTATATAAATTTGAGCAATTTAATTTGAGTGCCAATAATAGTATGGAATATATTCACGAAACGGGGTATCAATTATTATCGATAAAATATCTGTTTGAATTGCAGGAAAAAGAAGGACAAGCTGCCGACTTCATTCAATACATCCCTAAGTGCAATATTTTCAATAAGGACGGATATTTTAGGGAAGTGAATGAATATCTGGTCATTCACAATAATGAATACATCAAAAGATTACTCGAAACCCACCTTCAACATACAGAACGTATCATTGATATTTGGAATAAGGTGCTTTCCATCATACCCGAAAATAAAACGTTTGAAACGATATGGGATAATAGATATGATATTTATTGTTCTTTCAGGCAAAACTTGGATTTCCCTTTTCAAGAATTATATCTGGTAAGAAACAGGTTGCCAGAAGTATATTTTGGTAATACGGCAATAAGTGAACATCGATATTGGAATCTTGGCAACCAAACCACATTGTCAAACTTTAATCTGAATAACATAACAGTATACAGGATAGAGCAGATTATTGAAGAGGTAAATAAAATACACACACATCTTTCATATATGCTATATGGAAACAACAAAGCTGCTAATGATAAAATAAATAAGCTATTATTTGACTTCGGTATTGTATCAAAAGTCCATAAGGCATGCAACAACAAGCAGTTTGAAGATATTTCCGAGGAAAAATTATATAATTTCCTGAATTATCCCTCTCAGTTCAAGGGCACATTGCAAGTCAAACCCAATGAAAAGACACGAATGTATTATTTGATTGGTAAATTATCCGAATCAATAAAAAATGATGAGTGGACAAGAGAGTTATGCGATACCCTCGATTTTTCATTCGAGACATACCAAAAGAAAAAGACATACATTGAGGAAGATAAATTTGATGAAAGAAATCCCAATACACGGTTTTTAAAAGAAATTGAATCCATTTTTTAGCAGTGGCACTTTTCTCCACCAATCCCACCAAAAATAATTTTATAAAATACTGATATTTAATATCTTATTGTGTAACAGGAATGTAACTTACACTTTTCTCCACTAATATCCCACTTTAGTTTTGCTGTCAAATCACATCAATATACCGGCCGGATATTGCATGTGAAAAAAAATAATAAAATGATTTACAGTCATGGAATATTTAATTAACGACAGCACACCTATTGCGATGTTGACCGTAGGACAATTAAAACGGGTATTCGGTCAGCAGTTTATTTCCAACCCCGTTCAGGACAATCCGAACAAGGAAAAACGTTATGTATACGGTATCGGCGGTATTGCCCGATTATTTAATTGTTCATTGCCTACTGCCAACCGTATCAAGAAAAGCGGAAAAATCAATGCAGCCATCAA
>JAISOY010000062.1 GCA_031275285.1 Bacteroidales bacterium
ATTGCCACAGCCGTCAGTGAGGATCCGGGAACCATTGAAGAAGTATATGAGCCGTTCCTGATCAAGGAAGGCTATCTCAAACGTACGCCACGTGGAAGGGAGGTTACTCCTATTGCTTATACCAACCTGGGGATCAATAAATATAAAGATCCCGAATTTTTGTTCTGACAATGTTGAAATTAAAGAACCTGTTTTTCCTGATCATCCTGTTAGCCTTTAGCGTGTCATTGTTACAAGCTCAATGGTTTCCTGAAACATTGCTTACATCTCCGAAGCTGGTCGAAAAGGACAGTAATTTATTGTCATTTTCCGTGGATCTGACCGGTTTTTTCAAAAACAATGAATATTTCAGCCCGGTAGCTGTCGGACAGACTTACCCGGGTATTTCCATGATACCGGCGTTGGCCTACCAGGTATCAGGTAAGTTCCGGGCAGAAGGTGGTCTATATGCTGTTAAGTATTCGGGCAGGGAAAAATTATTTTCCATACAGCCTTTTATCCGCCTGCAATATGCCATTACACCCAATTTAAATATGGTTTTGGGGAATCTATATGGAGGGCTCAATCACCGGATGATCGAACCTTTTTACCAATGGGAACGGCAATTTGTCGCCTATCCTGAAAGCGGTTTGCAGTTCGTGCTGGATGACGACCGCTGGTTCGCCGATGCCTGGATAGACTGGCAGCATTATATCGAACGTGGGGATTCAGTTCCCGAAGTATTAACTTTCGGTTTATCTGCATCCAGATTGCTGACACAACCCGGCAGTAAATTCAGCCTGACTCTTCCCTTTCAGTTGCTCATCCATCATCAGGGGGGGCAGATCGATACTTCGGATGATCCTATGATTGTACTCGGTAATGTAGCTACAGGGCTTTGTTCCCGTTTGCAGACCGGTCACCGCTGGATACGTTCGGTAGGACTGGATATGTACATTACCGCCTATTACGACCGTTATTCAAATGAGGCAGTAAGGCCCTTCGATAAGGGATGGGGAATTTACCCCGTATTACATATCGACGCTACGCCTTTTAAACTGATGGCAGGCTACTGGCATTCCGACAAATTCTATGCTTTCCAGGGAGAATTACTTTTCAATTCGTTCGATATCTATGATCCACAGGAACAATTACCCAAAAGGGATTTGCTGACTTTCAAACTGGCATTTGAAAAAGAAGTATTCAAAGGAGTTTCTGTCGGTGCACAGATAGAAACATATTCCGACCTTGACCGTGGGGAAACGGATTACAGCTTCGGCGTGCATATCCGGTTCGACAAAAGGTTCAGGATAAAACAGTTCTGAAAAACATTTGCTATTTAAGATTTATATACCTAGTTTCGTTATGTGGTAATCTTTATTTACATCATTATATATTAACTCTATGAAATATTTGATTTATCCGATTTGTACTTTCTATTTTTTAGCATGCGGCTATATTGGCCCGCAACAGGAAAGAGGACAAATAGGCCCCCCTGAACGCCCCGAGAGTAAGTATATCATTAAAGAAATGAAATTCGAGACAGACGCTCAATTATATTATGTACGTAACGCTACTGTGCCTTGGGTTAGTAAATGGATTAGATATGGAAATGTCAGAAAGGATAGTACGGATGTTGCAGAAGGAAAATATTCGCTTCAACTTCAGGATAATTGCGATATTTATTATTATCTCGATGCCTCGAGAATTGAGGGAGATTCATTGATCTTTTCAGGTAAGTATAAATTCAATAACACCCAAAAGGGCAAATTATTTTTTTACATTTTACAAAAGGACAGGTATGAATCATCCGACCATCCTCCTGTTCCTGATTCTCTCATTATTCAGACTAATATAGAGAATAGCGATTGGAAGAGTTTTATTATCAGAGCAAAATTAAAACCGGGTATCCAGGAAATACGATTCGGTCTGAAGACAGAAAATATAAAATATGCCTGGATTGACGATTGGGATATTCAGGTCGATTCAATTCCAGTATATAGATATATTAAAGTCAGGTACCCTGCTGAAGAAGATAGAGAATTTGATAATGGATCAGGTATCTATTTAAAAGAAGTATCACCCATTACTTATCAAAATCTTGATATTTTAGGGCGTGTCTGGGGATTCTTGAAATATTACCATCCGGCAATAATTGATGGTGATATCAATTGGGATTACGAGTTATTACGTATATTACCGGAAGCAGCCCATGCTAAAGACAAAAAGAAGTTAAACAAAATACTTTACAACTGGATTGAAAAGTTAGGTGATTTTCCTGTTACCAGTTATAAAATAACTGCAAACGACAGCCTTTTTTACTCATGTTTTATTGATAATTCCTGGATAAACAATGAAGAGGTGTTTTCCGAAGAAATGATCAGAATGTTAGATAAAGTAAAAAATGCTGTAAGACATGAAAAAGTGAATTATTACACAATTCCCTTTGCCGGAGGAGCTCGTAGTCGAAATTTCAGGGCGGAAAAATCATATGATCATATCAATTGGGATGATCAGGGTTACCGGTTACTTAGTTTATTCCGGTTTTGGAATGTAATGGAATATAACTTCCCTTATAAATACCTTACAAATAAACCCTGGAGTAAAGTGTTATCCGAATATATTCCCGAAATATGTTCTGTGGACACGCAATCTCAATATTTGGCTCTTTTAATGAAATTAACAGCCGAAATTAATGATTCTCACGGACGTTTTGGATTCAAAGGTTCACTTCAGGGGTCTCCTGTGGAAAGGTTACAATATCGGCGTTACCCGGTTGTTTTAACAGAAACGGATAAAGGTGAATTTTGTGTGGAAAATGTTTATAACTCAGAGTTACAACTCGGAGACATTATTCTTTCCATAGATGGAAAACCTATTAACGAAATTTTCGATGAACTAACTCCATACATTGTCGCATCCAACCGGCAAAGCCTATCACGGAATATCCGTCGATTTTTAATGTCAACAAAAGGAACCTCTTTAAATGTTGAAATAAATCGAAATGGAAAGGTCACATCCCTGGCCTTAAAAGATTTTTCCCGAAATAAGATAGCAACCGGGGTAAAAACTATGGCTAATTACGAAAAAGAAAATCAAGATATTCTTTTCTTGAATGTTGGTACGACAACAGCAGACGATTTGGTAACAGCAGTCAAAAAGAATATGTCTGCAAAAGGAATTGTTTTTGATTTGCGACAATATCCCCGTACTTTTTTATCATTTGCCAAATTAGCTGATATTCTTCTCCCTGATACAGTGGTTAACTTATGGTTTTCTTCTCAGGATCTTACTTTTCCAGGGAATTATAAGAAATATAATGAACGGGAACTTGGATTTAAAAACCCGAATTATTTTAAAGGAAAAGTTGCTATATTGGTTAATGAGCATACACAAAGTTTAGGTGAAATGACAGCTATTGCCCTGAGCAGAGCCCCTCAAGCCGCTGTTATCGGGTCAACAACTGCCGGAGCCGACGGTAATGTAACCTCATTTGTCCTTCCGGGTGGTATGAACGTATCTTACACTGTTTTTAGCGCATATTATCCAGATTGGGTTCTGTGCCAAAGAACAGGTGTAAAAATTGATATTCATGCCCGACCATCAGTAAAAGATTTCCTTGAAAGAAAAGATGCTTTGATTGAAAAAGCAATAGAATATATCAGACAATAACCTATTTCTGATTTCAAATATATTTTTTAGTTATAGACGATTTTATTAAAGAATTCATTACAACCCTCCTGTAGCTTTCAGGTATTCCGTTTTACATATTTCCAGTTTAGTTTTTGCCATGATGTGTTCCGATTGTGCATTCTGCCAGATGGTTTGTGCTTCCAGATAATCCGATATGGTTTCCATGCCGGCCTCGTAGTGATCGCGGCTCATTTTCAGATTTTCTTCACTTTGTTTCAGGGCATGGAGGGTCAATTCGACTTCCAGTAGGGTTTCACTGTATAAATTGAATGATTGTTCAACTTCCAGTGTCATTTTTTCGGTCAGGTCATCACGTTGAAATTGTATAACACTTTTTTCTATTTCGGCGGCTTTTATTTTCTTCGCACCTTCTCCCCAATGGAACAGGGGAACGCTGACAGAAACCATGGCAGAGAATGAACCACTATCGAATAATTTATCGTCATTTAATTTTACGCCGTTGATATAATTATAGCCGCCCCTAACACCTATCTGCGGCATAAAGTCACTTTTGACAAGTCGTTTTTCCTGTTCTTTCAGTTCCACTTGCTTGTCGAGCATAGCATATTCGGGACGTAAAGATATGTCTGCTTCAGGATTAATTTCAAACACCTGCCCGTTGAATGTTTCCAAAGGGGTAATTTCGCTTCGTAATGGCAAACCGATGATATGACAAAGGTTCATGCGCGATAACCGGACAGCGTTTTCGGCCCGGCGAAGCTGTAATTCGGCCTGATTCAGTTGTACTTGTACCTTCATCAGGTCGTTTTGTGATTTCATACCTGCTTCACAGGCATTCTTCACCACACGATAAAATTCTTCGACCACTTCTTTGTATTTCATTGCCGATTTGTGTAATTCCCTTGTCTGTACGCATGTCCAGTAGGCTTTATCCGTTTCAAGGATGATCTCACTTTGGGTCAGTCTCCGGTTCAGCCCTGCGATATCATTTCCTATTTTTGACATCCTGTACGCCGAATTGATTTTTCCACCCATGTATATCGGTTGTTCCAGACTTGCACCTGCGAAATAAGTATTGCTGGTTTTCAGTTTGAAATTCATATCGGGAAGATCCAATACTGAAAACTGGCTGATAATCGGCATATACTGGGGCGGTATAATTCCACCCAGACTGTTCGGATCAAACAAGGTAATTTCACCCAGCTTTAGTTTCATATCATTACTCGAACTGCTGTAGTAACCGATCCCCTGTGCCGATAATTTCGGGAGGTAATTGGTCCGATAGGCCTTAACGGTCAATGATGCCTTTTCTATATTTTGATCGGCAATGGCCATTTGTTTGTTGTTTTCCAACGCCATCTCCCTGCACTGTTTCAGTGTTATTTCCTGTCCGTATAACATCAAAGAAAAGGACGACAGGAAGAGGAAAAGAAGCCTTCTACAAATTTTCCGTTGGAAGAAGATTTTTATTGGTGCAACCATGATATTGGTTTTATTTGATTTCATACGAATAATTATTATTACGCTTGCGCTCCATAAGAACGCTTACGCAAAGTTATTTTTTTAAGGTAATGTCCAAAATCTATTGATCCTGTCGAGCTCGTAAACTTGGTTCATCACGGTGACTGTGATTATTTTCATATGGACATTTCATAAAAATAAAAATTACTGCGTGATATACGATAAAATTATATACCGTCCTTTCAGGACTAAAATACATATTTATCCATTTATCCAACACTGTGGGTTGGGTTGGGATACATAGTCCCTATAGGACAATACACCTTAACTTCAATTTTATTTCTTAGGGCTGTAAACCCGGCATAACCTAACCCGACACAAAGTGTCGTGTAACGATTGAAATGGAATCGAGTCCTGTAAGGACGGCATATTTACGTCCATAAAAATGATTCATTGAAGTCGACCTCATATTCTTTCAGAAACGCATGATATTCTTCCCTGAACGAAACTTTTTCATGGTGTCTCTTTTGATTTTCAATATACTTTTTTATTGTTTCTACTTTTGATTGACTAACGGAATAACCCGAATATCCGCCTTGCCATTCAAAATTATCATAATGCACTCCTTTTGTTTTTATCCAACGGCTGCTGTTTCCTTTTATTTTTTTGATAAAGTCGGCCAACGAAATATTTTTCGAAAAGGTTGACAATATATGTATATGATTGGCGACTCCGTTTATCTGAATCGGGAATGACTGTGTTTGTTTGATTATTCCGCCGATATATGCGTACAATTCTTTTTCATTTTCTTCGAGGATTAATGATCTTTCATTTTTCACGTGAAAAATTATGTGGACATATAGTTTGGATAAAGACTGTGACATTTTGTTTACTTTTTATTGTTTTACAAAGATAGCATGAGTCTAAAAGTCTGAATGTTCATAAAGTTTGAAAGTCAGCCATTCTTAATTTTTCATTTTTCATTTTTCATTATTTTATCTTAATATGGAAAAACAAGGCATATAAAACAGGGATGAAGAGCAGGGTGATCAAAGTCCCGACCAGTAATCC
>JAISOY010000063.1 GCA_031275285.1 Bacteroidales bacterium
TGATCGGTATGCGCATAATACGTCCGATCCTGCTCGCCAGCCTATTTTACATAGACCGCTGCCAATAAAATTCTATATAATCAAAGAACTATTGTTTTTTGTAACGCTATTTCAGGACGAGACAATTAATAATTGCCTGATATTCCGCTTACCTCGGTGGATTGATCTTAAATTCTTCAAGATATTTTTCAAAATCACCGGCTTGTTTTATTGGATATTTGAATAACATCACACTTTCTTTTACATTCTTTTTAGAGTAGGCAACAATATAACGTTCATCTACTTCTGCTCCTTTCATACCTCTTGTTAATACTAAATTATGATATTCCCGCCCTTCAATTTCAGTACCATCAACATAATATTTATATCTTAAATATGGATCCGGCGGCTTATTGGGTATAAAGAAAACTTTAACTGTTCCAACAGTATATTCACAGTTTTCTAAAAGGCTTTTTACATCATTTTCAATACTTCGGGAAGCAATTTTAATTACTATGAATGCAAAAACAGTTAGCATACCCCAAATCAGAATATTCCTTTTTGTCCACTTTATCTTTTTCATTTGATTTATTTTAATTAAATATTTAAAAATCCTAAAAGTAAATCCATCGGTTTTGTACGTCGTCAAAAACACGAACTCTTGGCCTTCTACTCGGTACCGGAGATTTTGGGAAAATCTCAACTCTTGGCAATGGCGGGTTTATTTCCGGTATAGGCTGTGGTACTGACAGCGGTACGTCAATAGTTGGGGAAGTATTTGACTTGTTTAAATCAAGTGGACTTGGGGGTAGTATTGGTGTGTTTCTTTTTGCTTTTAATTCTCTCCTGTATTGAAAGTAATCAATTGACCCTTCAACTACTCCGCTTGCCACAGAAGATAGAATATTCTCAGGTCTGGCGGAATACTTTAAAGCATCAAGAAATTGATCGCCTTTGTTAGAATATTCCCTGTCATATCTCGTATAAAAATAAGTTGTGTTTGCAGCAAAATCGCCTGTAACATTTCCTATTATGGGTGGCAATATTTTATTGATAAAAGGACTTGTAACATTCAATGCTGATAATCCTTGCTTTGTTAGGTGAGAAAATCCTTTACCAACTCCATATCCTACAGCATTCGAAAAAAAACTTATTCCGGTATTTATCGCTATTTGTTTTAAAGAATATCCACGCATTGTTGAGTTTAATCCCTCTGTTAATGTTCCGCCCAATATGCTTCCACCCCCCGGTGCATAGTAACTAATTGCACCATCAACTGCTCCGATACCCGCATATCCTAAAACTCTACCGGCAGCTTGCCATCCATTTCCCGCCACTTTTATATGATCCCAATTCTTTGCTACATTTATAGCTGCTTTTGTAACAATGATCGCAGCAGGAATAAGCCAAAATACCTCTCCATCAGGATCAGTATAGATCAGCGGATTATTCAGACAGTAACTATACCGGTTAAAGTTCTGCGAATACTCCGGGGCCTGTACAAAAGGATCAGGACTTAAAAACCTTCCGAGTACCGGATGGTACATCCTACCGTTCATATTGATCAAACCGAAATCAGGTAAGTGTTCATGACCGGTATAACCGCGATGGAAGGTAAAGGTATTACTTTCGGATAACGTTTGCAGGCCCCAGGCATCATAACTGGCCTGAAAGACCGGAGTACCGTTGTTGTCCGTCAGTTTGACTATGCTCCCCAGATGATCGGTATGCGCATAATAGGTTTGATCAGACGTTCCGGGTTGTTTCACATAGACCGCCGCCAATCCGTCGCCTCCCGAAATATAGTATAAATGCCGTGTTATCCCATTTTCCGTGATCTTTTCGTAATCTCCTGCAAAGATCGTATTTTTTATTACAATACCGTCCTTTTTTAATTCGGATTTCCACCGTTGTTGTTCCGGACCGTAAATGATATCCAGTTCAAGGGCTTCGTCGTTCATGGTGGTGTCCTTAATGTTGCTTGCCTTATGGAAAGCGGTATATTCAATGGTTTGTCCGCGCCAGTTCAGCAGTCTGCTTAAAAGCACTTGATATCAAGCGGCAATTACAAATTGCCTGATATTCCGAGCGGCAAAACATTTGCCGCCCAATCCTCAATATACATTCCGCTCATCTAGGGGGTATGTTTTCCACCCTGTTATCTGATTCTCTACCAATACGTTGATTATATTGCTTGAAAATAAATCAAAAACAGCATATCCCGTACCTACTACATCATATATCTTCTTTCCAATATTGGGATAAAACTTAATTGGTGAATTCAATTCCAATTCTCCCCTGAAAAGTTTATAACTGTCTAAATCATCCTTTGATGAAGCATAAAACATGCCCCTTGTGTCTTTATTGGATAATTGATAAAATTGTTTAAAATCCATAAAATATTTTTAATCTTAATAATTCATTATAAATCTGTGCTTTATTTGGATTAGGATTGGCTATAAAAAACGCCCTCCATGCTTGATTATAACTTGCACTATTCAATTGATGTGAAGCCGTTTGCCACCATGCACCATAGCGATTTACATCAACTCCGATCTTTTTGAATGTATGAAATATTCTACTTTTATTGCTATTTTTTTTTATTTTTTGTATATAAATTATAAATATCTACTTCGATCTGTTTTTTCCTTTTGCCACTCGTCCCAATATTCTTGAATAAAATCACCAAAGGACATAAATCCCCCTTTTTTTTCATGTATTACCCAAAGGTTATTCAAATTATCAATGCCGATAATTCCTATAAACTTACCGTATTTAGGATCGTGTATATAAAACCAAAAATTAATATTATTCTGCTTTGTATTTTTCAAAAAATCCTTAAAATATTGCTCAGAAAACATAGAGCAGTATACTCTCGACATTTGAATACTTGCCAAAGGCTTTTCACATTCATCATATAAATACCCGCCATTAATTGTAAGTACTTTAGATGGATTTTGATCTGTTCTAATATCCCGTATTATTTTCTTTATGTTCTTCTTTTTGACAAAATGATAATATGGTGTCAAATTGATCATAAATTTCTTTAACAAAAAATCTTCTTTTTCAAAAGTACTATCCATCTGAAACGAAAAAATAAATATATTATTTATGATAGAATTTGAATTGTAACATTTTTGTTCTTTAAAATATTCTAATATGATTAATTCAGATAATTTTATATCTGCACTTTTTATAAGAGTATCATTTTGATAAATGAATGCAGTTTGAGCATTGCACTTGATTATAAAAAACAAGAAAATACCGGCCAAATATCTTTTTCCCATTTTAATATATAAAATAAATTTTTTGTACTAAGTTTTACATTTTGAAACCCATTCCCCATCATAACATTAAGTTTATATCTATTAATAGAAAAACCATTTGGCTTAGTTATAATTTTTCTAACTATTGTTTTTACATTAACTAAATGCCCAATGGCTCTTTCTGAATCCATATACATCAATGCTTTTTGTCCACTATTCATTCTTGACGCAACAACTTCGATTGGATAATTATATTGATCAGGGAAATAATAACCTCTCCCTTCCGTTGGGCGGCAAAACATTTGCCGCTCAACGGAAGGGCGGTATGCGCATAATAGTTTTGGTCAAATGCTCCCGTCTGCTCTTTCACAATGATATTATAAAAAATTTTAATCCCAATCAACCCAACAACAATTTACAAATTCATTTATTGTAAATATTTCAGTCAAATTTTTTTGTTGTCTAAAAACAAAAATTTTAGATTCTTCTGTAACTCCAAAACTAAAAGAAAGATTAGTACCCATAATATAAAATAATAAGTTTATTTTTAGTTTTTCTATTGTTTCTATCATATTTACATATTGAGTTGTTAAATCAGAATCAGATAAGTCAATACAGTTCATTATATTTCCATCTGTAAATGCTACTATATCTCTTTTGGAATTAATAATTTTAGCATAGCTATTGAGGTAATTTCTTTTTCTTATTCCATATTTATGATAAGATGGTTTAAGATGTGTTAGAAAAGACTGGTTAAGGAAATCATCTTTATCTATTTTTTTATCATATTGAACCCAAAAAGTATGAATAATTTTATAATTTTCATTTTTGGTGTAACATTTGGTTTTCTTTAATTTTTTAAATAATTTTTTATTTAAAATGTCTATGTCATGTTGTGGTATATTTTGCGCATATGAAACAGAATATATACAAAAAAGAATCACGAAACTAATTCCTTTTCTTATAAAGAAACCAAAGTCCGATAATAAAAATTGTTTTTCATGACATGGGTGATACATTATCGTATATTTTAGATGTTATGGATATATAAAGAAAATATTGTAAGCATTAGAAATATCCTTGGAAGATAAACGGAAAGTTTGCCCACCATTTCGGGGATCTGCTATATAATAGAATATCCTTTTTCTTAATAAATCACCATTGGGTTTTGTAATTGCTTTCATCTGAATGCTTCTGATAGTGACACTATGTCCGTTATCTGTCCTTAAATTAACAGATACTCTTGCACCTTGATTCATACTTCTTGAAATTTCGCCTAATGATACACTCCGAGCATCTACTCCTATAACTTTATGACCACTTTCAAGCATATATTTATCCCATATCAATCCATCTATTAATAAATCAAGATCTGGATCACCTCCCATCCAATTTCTAACTGATTCTTGAGACAAGTCTCCACCAAATGATCGATCAATGTATTCAACATTTGCTGCCAAACAATTTCTTCGTCCCCTTTGTCCAACAGGTGTTCCAAGGACAGTACTTTGATCTGCCATTGTTCCTTTATAAATTTTACCTCCTCTCCAAAAATGCCGACCTTGTGCTGAAGCAATTATTCCATCAGAAATTCCACTGACAAGTGCCCCGGATAAACCGGAAATCAGTCCGGCAGTTAGGCCTCCTCCAAAAGCGTCTTTAAGACTTTCGCCTTTAAGTAATGAGTTACCGAAACTTATACCAAATCCTCCTGTAAATCCGGATAACCCCCCAGTCATAGCTCCGTGAAAAAAACTTGATGTATAACCAACATTAAGAATAGTTGATATCCCTTGGGGATTACCAACAAAACCAGCCCAAAAAGATGCTCCGGATGAAGCAGTTTGAGCGCCGACACCGACACCTGCACTTAGTGCCCCTGTTAAAGCGCCTACTCCGAAATATCCTAGACCTTCCCACGTAAAGTTTGCTCCGTTTGTAGCCCAGTTTGAAATTCCTCCGATTAAAGCACCTGCAAGTAAATGAATCCATTCCCCACTAGGGTCGGTATATACTAACGGATTATTCAGACAATAACTATACCGGTTAAAGTTCTGTGAATACTCCGGCGCCTGCACAAAAGGATCGGGACTTAAAAACCTTCCGAGCACCGGATGGTACATCCTACCATTCATATTGATCAGTCCGAACTCAGGCAGGTGTTCATGACCAGTATAGCCGCGATGAAAGGTAAAAGTATTACTTTCGGATAATGTTTGCAGCCCCCAGGCATCATAACTGGCCTGGAAGACCGGATTGCCGTTGTTATCCGTCAGTTTAACAATGCTTCCCAGATGGTCGGTATGCGCATAATACGTCTTATCCTGCTCGCCTGCCTGCTTTACATAGACTGCTGCCAGGCCGTCGCCGCCCGAAATATAATATAGATGCCGTGTTATCCCATTTTCCGTGATCTTTTCGTAATCTCCTGCAAAGATCGTACTTTTTATAACAATACCGTCCTTTTTTAATTCGGATTTCCACCGTTGTTGTTCCGGACCGTAAATAATATCCAGTTCAAGGGCTTCATCATTTTCCGTGGTGTCCTTGATGTTGCTTGCCTTATGGAAAGCGGTATATTCAATGGTTTGACCGCGCCAGTTCAGAAGATCGCCGGTATTATCAACATATTCCACAGCATGTACCCTGGACGGATGGTAGTCATAACTGCCCAGGCCGGTTTTTGTTTTGATATTGCCGTTGGCTTCGTATTCAATCTTCATCTTTTCTTCGTCATCGTGTTTTACCACATGCAACCTGTTATGGTCGTATTCGAAGCTTTCCGTTTTAGGGACCATGCCCGTGCGGGATTCCAGATTGCCGCTGCTACTGTTGAACCGGTAGGTGAAATGACGGATATCGGTGTTGCCTATAGAGGTACGCAACCCGGTCAATAACCCCTGTTCATCCCGGGTGGTAACGGATGTCATGTTGCTGCCCAGTATCGCCGTAGTCACCCTGCCGGTATAGCCCGCCAGCTCCCATATGGGTTGTGCGCCTGCGGTTACTTTTACCCGGTTACCATAGGCATCGTAATCATTGATGATCTCAAATCCTTCCGGATAGGTCGTTTTCTTCAACCGGTCGAAGGCATCGTAGCTAAAGGCAAAATGAAGGTCGCTTTCCCCGTCCATCTGACGTTTCTCGGTGACCACCCGGCCAAAGCGGTCATAGGTGTAACTGATGGACTTGTCGTCTGCCTGCACTTTCTGCAATTGGTAGATGCCATTGCCGGAAGGGACATAGGTATATTGGGTGATCTCATTACCCAACGTATCGGCTACTACCCTTCCCAGGGCGTCATAAGCGGTGCCCTGTATCTGTCCTTTGGCATCTTTCTGCCGGATCACCCTCCCCAGGGCGTCGTAGCGGTATTCGATCCGGCCGGCATTGGGATCGACTAAGGCGGTCTGGTTGCCTACGCCATCGTATTCCATCTCGAATCTGGCGGAAGTGGTGCCCTGACCGGCGGTGATAAATGCCGGCTTTCCGTTGGAATAATAAGTATAGCTGACCTCATCGGCAGGATCACTGGAGGTTTTGACATTTCCCCAGGCATCATAGGTCCGGGTATATGTTTCCGGGTTTTCTTCTCCTCTGTTTACCAAAGTGGTTACTATCCGGTTACCATAGGTATAGGATACATTTTTCCCGTTACTATAGCTTTCTTCTGTTTTCCTGCCCTGTGGATCATAGAGATAACCTGCCCAGGTAGTCAATGCTCCCTGTACAGTGGTATCCGCTTTTACCAGCCCTTTTTCATCATAAGCCTTTACAGAACTGATAGGCATGCCTTCCGGTCCTATGGTCTCTGTTTTAGTTTCACGCCCCGAAGCATCGTACCAGGTCTTTACCCAGGGAATACCGTTACCCTGGGTCAGGGTATAGTATTTCCTGCTTAACGAACTACCCCAGCCGGTACTGTAGGTTTGTTTGTGCCCGTCATGGGTGATAGTTGCCGTACGACGGCCCCACCCGTCATAGGTATGTGTAGTAGTGAACTTATCGGCGGAATTGGTCTCATCGGTCTCCGTCAGCATATTTCCCCAGGTATCATAAATATAGCTCGCCGCAGAAGAGGCGGGAACAAAAGATTTCCTGACCGGGAAGCGTCCGGAACGGTCGTATTCGAACTTCCGGGAAGTGGTGGGCACGCCTGTGGCGCTGACGGTTTCACTCAGGGCGTTCCCCCAGGTGTCATAGGTATAAAGGGTGGTAACTGCCTTGTCCCCGGCATGGGCATTGTCTTTCCGTGAAAGGATATGGTTCTTGCTGCCGTCATAGGTATATTCGGTTCGTACTACACAGGAATCCAAATCATCCGGGTGTTTCTGTACCATGGTTATTTTTTGGGGCTTGTGCGGGATCCAGATTCCTACTGTAGGTACGTAATCCGAATAATATGTAGTCTGGTACATGTTGTCGTTCGTACCGTATTTTGTCTTTTCCCGGGTAATATTACCATTATCGTCATAAGTACGGGCGATAGTAACCATATTCCCATACTCGTCTTTCTTAACCTGTATGCCGGGATGGGTAAAATATTGATTCGGGCCTTTGTCGATCAATGCATATACGATTCTGGTCGAATCGATAATTTTGTCACCCAACAGGGTACGCTGATAAACGGTCTTCGGGGTATATCGCTCGTTCCATGATCGAATGCCTGATTCCACAGTCATTCCGGAAATATCGTTGGTGGCTTTTGTTTTTGTCAACCCTAACAGCCCTTTACCTGTCAGATGAATTTTCAATCCTTCATATTTATAGGTCGTCACGGAAGTGCCGCCGACGCCATCCGGGACCGTCACTTCTTTTACGGCCATCATAGCCGGTTGAATATCCATCACCGGATAAATTCCTCCCACACCTTTAGTATAAAAATCCGGATCGGTAAAGTTAGCATATCCGATACTGGTTTGGTGCCCCATACCGTCAGTCAGGGAAGTGAGCAAACCATTTTCGGGTTGCAGCCCGTTACGTTGATATACCCGCCACTCCCTTCCGGTAGTACCGCCGATAAAGCAATTGTGTCCATAATTGGCGATCTCCGAATGGCCGTCACCATTAAAGTCCCCGGCAATGAAAAAGGCATTATTGCCATTGTCTTCAAATGAGGAGACTACCGGTGGAACGATAGGTGTTAACGTACTGCCGGTGGAACGCAACCAGATGGTTTTGACTTCCCGGAAGTTCCCCCATGTACTTTCCTGATCATAAATCCCTTTGGTGATCACCACATCGGATTTACCGTCAAAGTCAAGGTCCAGCACCATACAACTGAACCGGTGGTTGTCTTTTGCAGTAAAGTCATGATCATGCATGTCCGGCAAGGTAATGGCTGGTTCGGAACCCCTGATAAAGGTGCCGTTACCCTGATTCAGTAAAAAATACCAGTCGGGATCATCTGTATTATTCAAAATCAGATCGGGTAAACCGTCACCGTTAAAATCACCCACCTGTAGCGCCGAATATTTGTTGGCAGTGTATGATGGTGTTTCTTTCCGGTTATCATCAAAATAAGACTTTGAACTTCCCTGGTTAAAATACAGGGTATGTCCTCCCGAATAAAATACCAGCAAATCATTCATCCCATCGCCGTTAAAATCGGCAATGAATATTTTTTCCGGCTTGGAGGGTAAGTCCAACCTCCGGTCGGTCCAACTTTTAAATACCGGTTTATGGATTCCATCAAGTTTTTCTAATTTCCCGATTTTAGCCGGATAATATCCATCTCTGGCTCCTTTTTCTATATAAATGATCTCCTCTTTCCCGTCATTATCAATATCCCCGGTAGCATAAGCAGGAAGTTCGCTGCTGGCTGTCAGGTCCAGTATCCCATTACGATCATAGGGAGTTGGAACTACCTGAGGAACACTTGGGTTTCCGTTCACATTTTCATGATTGTATACATAAAACATGACCTTCGGTCCTCCAGTCATATTATCCGGATACACGGGGGCCAGTAAATATTGTTTACCGTCGCCCAAAGGGTTGAAGGCCATCTGCTCCACCTGCTGGGTCCAGTTATTGAATTGGTAGCTCTGCGGCAGCAACTTAGGATAATCAGAAATATACCTATAGCTGCCGTCCGGGGTTTTCTCGGAAATAAATTGCTGGGACAAAGTGCCTCTTACGGACAGGGAATCATAGCCGGGTGTAATCCCAATGATATCGCTGATTCCGTCGCCATTCAGGTCGGCAGTGGCAAATATCTGGCTTTTGAACGGATTGATGGAAGAATATAATGTCAGATTTTGGACAGTATGATCGTTAGAACTTCCATAGGTACTCCACTGGAAGGTTACCGGTTTCAAGGCTTCTCCACTCCCGTTCTTTTCCGTAACGGAAGCCAGCCGCGAAAACTGGTCGGCGTTGCTGTATGCAAAATGATATTCGCGGAATATTTCCGATCCGGTTTTTGTCGTTATTTTTTTCAAACGGCGGTTCATCTCGCCCCTGGTGGTCCGAAGGTAAAAGGGGGTGATATCCGGACGGGTCTCATATTCTAACGTTACATTATGGGATGTAGCGCGAGTGATATTGGTATTGTACCCGTAAGTAATTCCTGTCAGGTAGATATACTGGTTCACCGGACTGTAGGAATAGCTCATATAATTACCATACGGGTCGGTAACGCGGTCCAGGTACCAGGTGTGGGTTCTGCCGGATCCTTGTTTACTGGATAAGGTACTGCCGTAACGGTATATCGTACCGTCCTTGGTGATTACTTCAAACCAGGGATCGGAAATGCTTCCTCTCAGCACAACGGCTGTATACGGATCGCTTTCGGGATAAAAAACGGTATTGACTCCTGCGGAAATCCCATTTCTGATCAACACCTGGCCATCCAGGGACAAATCCATATGTTCGTTGTACTCATACTCGACCGGACCGGCTTTCCCGTCATGATAAATGGTCTTTGGCCTCCGTGTGATGGCTGATATGCCGGAAAGGCTGCATCCCCACCCGGCAATGCCGTTACCTGCCTGGCTGTTGTATGTGACCGACAGGGAGGGTTGTAATCCGTTTACTCCGGTGGGGACCGCGATAGGAATACTGTAAGTGGCTGCACCGGTAGCGCCGACATTGAATGTACCGGCAGTCATCCCTACGGGAGCTGTTTCGGAAGGGTGGTTCCCTTCGGTTGGCAGAGGATCCGGGTAATGAAAATCATCGGGATAATCGATCTCATATCCTTGTATATTAGTGGTAACCAATCCATTCTGACTGTATCCTTCCGATACGATATAATAGGTGCCGGCTTCAAGCCCGGAAATTTTCAGATAGGCCTGCTGCCCGGAGGGACAACCTTCTCCTTCGGGAGTATTTTCGATCCGGCAAAGTGATTCATTGGTCCTGAGGGTAAGGCTGTTGTTCGCATCAGCGGCAAAATGAAAGTCGGGCTCGAGGACAAATCCTTTGCAGGTTTCGAGGGTGCCTGCTCCGGGATTGCTGTTCAGTATGGTTGCTTCGTCTACGACAGAAGGGGAATAGGTAGTGATCGAACGGTCATTATAGGCAATAAGGTGGCCGTCCTTATCCAGCAGTTGTATATAGGTGCCGGAAATGGACGAATCGTCGCAGTGGGAAATGACCACATCCATTTTTTTGGTAATAATCAGCTTGTAGTAGATATCATTAGAAGGGTTCTGGGGATCCGTATTGGTGAAATCGTTGGTATCCTGAGGATCGCTGTATTGAAATCCGGTATGGTATTCCCCGGAATTAATGGGACTGTCCAGGCGGTCGCCCCTGAAAAAGCCTTTAATGGTGGTTTTCATGGAGCCGGAGGAGGCCGATAAAGATTTAGACACCACATAGTAAGAACCGGGTGTCAGCTTTAAATGGGTCAGGGTGGCATATTGCGGACAGCTTTCCGTATCATCCCTGCTTTCTGCAATCACATTCCCGGATGCATCGAACAGGGCAATATAGGTGTTCCCGGAAATTCCGGAACCGCAGTGGCTGATCTCTATGTCCACGGGCTTGTCAATCCGGAACTGGTAAAAAACATCTGTCCCCGGAACTGCGGTATACTGTTCCGTGAAATCTTCTATTTGTTGTGTATCTTCATAGGTAAAATCTCCTGAGTAGGTGTCTGTAAGAAAAGGGTTAAGGATGTTGTCCCCGTAAATATCATACATGGTGTAATAGCTATCTTCCGCTATCATCCTGGATTCCCACCCGTAGGCGCCCATATCGCACCTGGCGGTACCTTTTCCGAACCGGTCGTTCCATTCGCTGCCCGGATCGCCGGCATCGATACAGGGGGAGGAATCGCTCAGATCATAAATGGGTATCCGGGAATAGAAAATACTTTTGAATTCCGGATCGGAACCAATCAGATGATCGAGATATATCCGGCTGTCTTCTTCGTAAATGGGCCAGTTACTTAGGTGGCTATAAGACACGGAAGCGGTTCCGGCCATGCCGTATATAACTATTTCCTGTTCAATACTCCAGTTAAAGATAATGCTATTGTACAGATAAAGATAAGCTGGTCCGCCTGAAGAAATGGAAAAAGTGTGTGTACCTTTATTGTCTGTGATGGTAGCATTACGGATCTCTGCTACTCCGTACCCGGAAGTGGGTGGTTCCAGGAGAACCACTGGTCCTCCGCCTGCATTGTTGTTGTACAGCAGCGAATTGTACAGTGCGAAATAAAAAGTCCCGCCGGTATCGATCGCCTGTCCGGAGTTTTGCTTAATGATAAGGTGTGAAAGATAGGGATAGGCATTGGAGATGTTTATACCGGTGGTTCCCCGCATCAGGGTCATTCCGTGGATTTCCGGCGACCCGCCGGAGATATTCAATACCGGGGTCGGATCGAAACCGTACGAATCCAGGATAACGGCATAGGGGCAATACAGGTTGCCTATCAGATAGATATCCTTATTTTCCAGGATAACGTAGCCGTTATATTTGCCGTCTTCTATTTTTACGGCATCGCCTGATGAGGCTGCATCAACGGCCCTCTGTATGCTGCGGAACGGCGCCTGTGACGTTCCCGGATTATTGTCGTTGCCTGCCGGGGATACATACCATTGAAAAGTAACAGGTAACTCGTCGGGATATCCTACGGAAAGCGTTCTGCTTTGCATGGTGCGCTTACCGCTTTCTGTCAACTGCCCGATCTCGGATTTCAGTTGCGCTAACTGCTGTCCGGAAATGGACGGGTCTTTGGTTGCGGAAAACTTTTGCAGGATTTGTTTCATTTTCACCGTGTCGCATCCTACGCCTGCCATGGACGATATCTTACTGATCAGTTCATCGTCGGCTGATAGGGACTGTAACCGGGTTGTTTCCTGTTTTTGCCCGTTTACAGGGATATACGGACATAAAATAACAATACAGTATAAAATAATATTTCTGATATGGGTAGATATACAGGTGCTCATTATTGAATGGTTGAGTGGTTGGTGGCTCATAGTAAATGTATTTATCATAGATATGATTTCTTTATTGCTTGATAATTTTCCATACGCCGGCTTCCTTGCCCAGGATCAACCGCATCAGGTAGGTACCCGCAGGTAACTCCGGAATGTCCAGCTGGTTGGAGCCGGAAAGGTTCGCCCAATGGCGGACAGGGGAACCGCTGCTGTTGTACAGGTAGATCATCGAGCCGGAGGGAATCTCACCGGTAATGTCTACCCTCAGGTCACCCCTGGTGGGGTTGGGGTAGATGGTGACTTTATTCTCTTGTAGCTGTTCTTCGACAGGCGTCGGCACCGGGGTATCCCAATCGGCCTCTTCCCACTGGTAATCCTGCATATTTCCTGATTTTAAACGGCTGAAACTTTGTGCCTGGCTCACCAGTATTTTCTCGCGGCTTTTCATATTGCCGGAGGGATCGTAGCTGAAACGTACTTTACGGATGGTGGGAAGGGTTTCCTGGTAGGGTTGTGCGGTAACCTGTCCGCCGTAAGCGCCCAGGTCGTTGCGGACGGTACCGCGGGAGGGCGGGGCGTTCAGGTCGTTCCATCCGGCTGCCGGATCTCCCATGTCGATGCACGGGGAACCGGCCGTCAACTGGTACTTGCCTGAAGGGGGGTCCACAAAACCGGGAACGACATTGATGATCCCGGCGCCGGTGTTGATCGTTCCGCTGTGCCGGAAGATACTCCCGCTGCCACCCTTGATGTTGGTGTAGCTGACGTTAAGGATCGAGGCGCTGACTTCCAGTTCGTTCGCATAGGAGGAATTGTACAGGATACTGTTCTTTACTTCAAGGGTGGAGTTGGAAGAGACAAGGATCGAAGCGCGCTCGCTGCCTTGCCCATCGGACAGTGTCACATTGTGGAAACGGGCATTGCTGATGTTATTGTGGATACGCACGTCCAGACCTCCAAAACTGGTGTTGCCGTAGATGAGCACATTGCGGACTGTGGGGGCGGAACTGTGCAGGGCGGCGAGGGCAGAAACGCTGCTGGCCGTATTGCCGGTGATGACCAGGTCGGAGAGTACCGGGTTGGCATTATCAAACAGGTAGATACCGGCGCCATGGTGGTCGGGGTAAACGGTGGAAACGGCGCTGCCACCGGTCAGCGTGAAACCGCACAGCAAGGTACTGGCAGTTTCCCTGCGGGTCATGGTGATGACCCGTCCACGGCCTTCGGCATCGATGATGGTGGACATGGGATCGTGGGGGTTACCGACTACCTGAACGCTCTTGCCGTTGAAATCGAGGCATTCGGTGTAGCGGCCTTCGCCCACCTTGATGCCCTGTCCGCTGGTGGAACGGTTGATGGCGTACTGGATGGTACGGAAAGGAGCCGTTTCGGTGCCGGGGTTACTGTCGCTGCCATCCACGGAAACGTACCAGTGGTAAGCCGATGGAAGGGAAAGCATGCTCATGCGGGTGGACTCCGTATAACCGGTCAGCTGAAGCTGTTGCATCCTTTGCTGGAAACTGCGCTTGATGGCGGTGGAATCGCTCTGCGCATGCAAACCGGACAGCAGAAAGAAAAAAATGATACTGCAGGAACATATACATACCTGCTTACTTCGTAATAAATGTTTTCGGTCTTGTCTCATGGTTAAAATATATTTACATTTTAGTATTGCATCATCCCTATAGAGCAATAATGACCCAATGTCAGCCCTACTACCGGATAAACAAACCTCATTCAAGTAATACTGTTTTCCCCGGTATACTTTTGCAATCAGTGTCTTCCCGCGCTTTTAGTTTAATAAATATTTCTCCTCAAAGACTACTGCAAAAGTTAGCACTACAAGACAAATATAATCCTCAAATAAGAAAAAACGAAATTTTTATATGTATTTTTCTTTCTTACAATGAAAAAAAATACCAAATCACTGTAAGACAATGATTTTTATTTCAATTATTTTTTCAATTATTCACTAAATAGTTCTCCGGTATTCGTCATCACAGGAAAATAATGATAGACTTTTTATATAATTACTGATGTTATGCAGAGATTAGATTTTTATTCCCAAAATAAGCGTTTCGCCATGAAATGTCATGTTATTTTAACCCAATGGCTTCAGCCTTGGGAAATGAAAACAAATTCGGACAAATCGGGCTGCAAGCCCAGGTTAACTGGCTAACCTGGGCTTGCAGCCCGGAGAATCAAAAATGATCAATATCCCGAGACGTTGCCGTCGGGCTAAATTAAAACGGACTTACAGTCCTTGATATATTGATATTTGAAAGCAATATTATCAAAATCACTCCTATGTGTAATGATCATGTTAATAGATAAGATAACCTAAGCGGATTATTGCGTAACATCAGATAATTACGGATTTTCAAAACATTTATTCATATTTTTAAGACAGAATTACCTTCGGATGATCATTTGGCAACTGTAGTTCCCAGTATATCCTCAATGTATTTCCGGTCGTTGGCCAGTCGCGGCACCTTATTTTGTCCGCCCAGTTTTCCCGTATTTCTCATCCAGTTGTAGAAAGATCCCTTAGGCATGGATCGTACAATCGGCATCCTTAATGTGATGTTGTTGTTTCGTTTGGCTTCATAATCGGAATTCAGCGAACATAAAGCCTGATCGAGTGCCTGAGTGAAACGGGAAAGATCATCCGGTTCTTTTTCAAACTCGATCAGCCATTCGTGTGCGCCATTGTTGTCCTGATCCATATATACAGGCCCTGCAGTATATTCGGATATAATGGCCCCGGTAGTTTTGCAGGCCTCGTGTAACGCTTTTTCCGCATTATCCACAATGATCTCTTCCCCAAAAGCATTGATGTATTGCCTGGTACGGCCAGAAATTTTTATTTTATGTGGATACAGGGAAGTAAAAGTGACGGTATCGCCGATCATATACCGCCAAAGTCCCCCATTCGTAGAGATCACAATGGCATAATTTTTCCCGGTTTCCACCTGGTCGATAGTCAGCACTTCAGGAGATTCCTTACCTAACTCGTTCAGCGGGATAAATTCAAAAAACACGTGGTAGTCAAGCATCAGCAACATGCCGCTGTCATCCGGATCATCCTGTAATGCAAAGAATCCTTCCGAAGCATTATAGGTCTCAAAATAATGCATGTTATCGGAAGGGAATAACTTTTCATACTGCTCCCGGTAAGGGGTAAAACTTACACCGCCATGGATAAACAGTTCCATATCCGGCCATACCTCCATGATATGCTGCTTACCGGTACGTTCCAGGATATGTTTCATCAACACCATGTTCCACGAAGGCACCCCGGTAAAGCCGACCACATGCTGCCTGACGGATATTTCCGTGATCAGCTCCAGTTTTTTTTCGAAATCTCCCAGCAATGCGATGTCAGAAGGAGGAGTCCGTAATAAGTTGACCCATCTGGGAACATTCTGGATCAATATGGCGGAAAGATCCCCATATAAACTCCGGTTATCTACATTGTCGATCTGGTGGCTTCCCCCCAGGGTAAGGGTCCTGCCTGTGAAAACCCTGGTTTTCGGGTTTTGTTTCGCATAGACGGCAAGCACGTCACGGCCACCCTGGTAATGACATTTGATCAATGCTTCCCGGGTAACCGGTATGAATTTACTTTTATTCCCGGTTGTTCCTGAAGATTTGGCAAACCATCTGGTAGAACCCGGCCAAAGGATATTGTCTTTTCCCTCACGGATCCGGTCCACATATGGTTTGATATCTTCATAAGTCTGTAAAGGCAATCTGTCCTGAAAATCCTTTATATTACGGATACTATTAAAATCATATTGCTTACCCCATTCGGTATCCTTTGCTCTTTTGATCAACCCGGCCCACATCTTTTCCTGTACCAGTCCGGGATTTTTCTTGAACCGTTCGATCTTTTTTAACCTTCCTGCATTGAAACTATTTACAATAGAGTTGATCAGTGACATAAGTCATTGTTAATTAGATGAGAAATCAGTTATTTTCATAACAGGTGTTCATACAATTTTATTGCACATAAAATATCCAGGCATCCACCGTAATGATTATTTTATCAACCTTTCATCTGATCTTAAAATTGTAAAATAAGATAAAAAGTCTGTCAAAAATATGTATTCTTTGCGAACTACCAAAAATTGATGAATTTCATGTAACTTTGCAGCCGAAAATTAGAATCTAAAAACAGCACATGCATAAGGAATTATTATTAGGTGATGAAGTAATAGCCCAGGCGGCTATTGATGCCGGATTGTCCGGAATATATGCTTATCCGGGGACTCCCTCCACAGAAATCATGGAATATATCCAATCTTCGCCGGAAGCCGGAGAGAAGCATATTCATTGTTTGTGGTCGGCAAATGAGAAAACAGCTATGGAAACGGCTTTAGGAATGTCATACTGCGGGAAGCGAACCATGGTATGTATGAAGCATGTTGGAATGAACGTAGCTGCCGATGCATTTATCAATTCCGCCATCACAGGAGTCAATGGAGGGTTGATCGTGGTTTCGGCAGATGATCCGTCCATGCATTCATCACAAAATGAACAGGATTCACGTTTCTACGGGAAATTTGCCATGATTCCGATCCTAGAGCCAGCCAGCCAGCAGGAGGCGTATGATATGGTCTTTTATGGTTTTGATATATCCGAAAAACTGGGTGTTCCTGTATTGATGCGGATTACGACACGCATGGCGCATTCGCGGACAGGTGTTGCTTTAAAAACGAAAAGGCCGCAAAATGAATTATCCTTACCGGAAGATCCGCGCCAGTTTGTTTTATTACCCGGCATTGCACGCCAGCGCTATAAAAAATTACTCAGGCAACAACCGGAATTTGAACAGGAATCGGTATCCTCCGGTTATAATCAGTTCATAGATGGCCCGGACAAATCCTTAGGCGTGATCACATGCGGCATTGCTCATAATTATCTGATGGAAAATTATCCGGGACAAACATGCCCCTACCCTGTGGTAAAGGTATCGCAATATCCTGTCCCTGTTTCTTACATCAAACAACTCACCGGTCAATGTAAAAAAATACTGGTCCTTGAAGACGGATATACCCTGGTGGAAGAACAATTGAAAGGGCTGATACCGAATCCCTCTTTTACCGTTTGCGGACGCCTGGACGGTACCCTTCCCCGCGACGGGGAATTGACCCCGGACATTGTCGCCGACGCACTGGGCATGGCCAAAAAGAATCTCTCCCCGGTTCCCGAAATCGTGGTGAATCGTCCCCCGGCCTTATGTAAAGGATGTGGTCATATCGATATGTACAATGCGCTTAATGATGCCTTGCAGGGACATACTCCCGGACGGGTTTTTTCGGATATCGGTTGTTATACTCTGGGGGCATTGCCTCCTCATCTGTCCATTAATTCGTGTGTGGACATGGGCGCGTCCATTACCATGGCAAAAGGTGCTGCTGATGCAGGTTTATCTCCCGTAGTTGCCGTCATCGGGGATTCGACATTCACCCATTCGGGAATGACCGGATTGCTGGATGTATTGATTGAAAATGCGCCTGTCACCATCATCATATCAGACAACCTGACCACAGGGATGACCGGCGGACAAACCTCTTCCGCTTACGGACTGATTGAAAAGATCTGCCTTGGTTTAGGCTTGCCGGAAGACCGCCTGAAAGTATTGACGCCCCTGAAAAAATTCCATGATGAAAATGTAAAAACCCTGAAAGAAGCGCTTCAGCACAAAGGAACCTCCGTCATCGTATTCCGTCGCGAATGTATCCAGACTGCCGCACGGAGAGCAAGAAGTAAAAAATAAAAAGAATTGTATCCATCTGAAATCAAATATCATATATGGAATATCCATGAATATACTGTTCGCCCACAGTAATAAATAAAAATGGATATTACATGTGACCTTTAAAAATAATTTTATATACATGAAAACAGATATCATATTGGCCGGCGTAGGAGGACAAGGAATCCTGTCTATAGCTACTGTAATCGGGCTGGCTGCCATCAATAATGATCTACATATCAAGCAAGCGGAAGTTCACGGGATGAGCCAGCGCGGGGGCGCGGTATATTCCAACCTGAGATTATCCAGTGATCCCATTGCTTCCGATTTGATTCCTTTAGGAAAAGCCGATGTGATCATATCGGTAGAACCGATGGAGTCGTTACGTTATTTACCGTATCTTTCACCGGACGGTTGGTTGGTGACCAACCTGCATCCTTTCATCAATATCAACAACTATCCTGAATTGCAGTCTGTGGTAGATCAGTTGAATGCCCTTCCCAATCATGTACTGGTAGATGCGGATGCCATCGCTTCCGAGTGCGGTCATTCGAAAGCATCCAATATGGTGATGCTGGGAGCGGCGGTACCATTTCTTAATATGGCTCTTGAAGATATCAGCACCTCCGTTCGTCAAATATTCGAAAGAAAGGGTGCCGAAGTGGTAAATATGAATATACAGGCATTAAATGCCGGGTATGAAGCGGCCAAAGAACAAACAACCGTAGCCATATAACATCATTTTTCCGGACGAACATTCATCCGTATCCTGTTCATTAAATGTGAAAGCAAAAAGATGAAGCATTCATTTTTTTCTATCCTTATCGTACTGATTTACTGCTGTTCTGTTTCGGCACAATATACTCCTGTCGATCATGTCAGTACACTGGTAGGAACCATGTCCAAACATAGTCTGTCTACCGGTAACACCTACCCTGCCATAGCTATGCCCTGGGGAATGAATTTCTGGACACCGCAAACAGGAAAAATGGGAGATGGATGGATATATACCTATGGAGCCGACAAGATCAACGGATTCAAGCAAACCCATCAGCCAAGCCCGTGGATCAATGACTATGGGCAATTTGCCGTCATGCCTGTAACCGGAAAACCGGTGTTTAAACAACAGGACCGTGAAAGTTGGTTTTCTCATAAAACAGAAACCGCCCAACCCCACTATTATAAGGTCTACCTGGCGGATTATGATGTCAATGTAGAAATTACACCGACAGAAAGAGCAGCCATGTTCCGTTTCACTTTTCCTGAAAACAAATCTTATATTGTGGTGGATGCCTTTGATAAAGGTTCGTATGTAAAAATCATCCCCAATGAGAATAAGATCATTGGTTATTCCACAAAAAACAGCGGTGGCGTTCCGGATAATTTCAAGAATTATTTTGTTTTGGTCTTTGATAAGGAATTTGAATACATCGCAACTGCAACTACGGATAAAATAGAAGAAAATAAACAGGAAACCGAAGGGGAACATGCCGGTGCCATCATTGGATTTTCCACTAAAAAGGGAGAAAAGGTACATGTCCGTGCTGCATCTTCTTTTATCAGTTTTGATCAGGCAGAATTGAATCTGAAAGAATTAGGGGACAATGATTTTGAAAGCCTTGTCGCCAAAGGGAAAGACAGGTGGAACGAGGTATTGGGTAAAATTGAAGTAGAGGATGATAACATAGATAACCTCCGGACATTTTACTCCTGCCTTTATCGTTCCCTACTCTTCCCACGGATGTTTTACGAAACAGACCAGCAGGGAAAAATCATACATTACAGCCCATATAACGGGAAAGTGCTGCCAGGATATATGTTTACCGATACCGGCTTCTGGGATACTTTCCGTTGCCTGTTTCCTTTCCTGAACCTAATGTATCCGTCCATGAATGTCAAGATACAGGAAGGTTTGGTGAATGCCTATAAAGAAAGTGGATTTCTTCCCGAATGGGCAAGTCCGGGACATCGTGATTGTATGGTAGGTAATAATTCGGCTTCGGTAGTGGCTGATGCCTATCTCAAGGGCTTACGCGGATATGATATAGAAACTTTATACGAAGCATTGTTGTATGCTGTTGACCATGTCCATCCAAAGGTAAGGTCTACAGGTCGTTATGCCCATGAACAATACAATACGCTGGGATATATTCCTAATGATCTGGACATCAAAGGAAATACAGCAAGAACATTGGAGTATGCCCATGCAGACTGGGCGATCTACCAACTGGCCAAAAAACTGGGACGACCAAAGAAAGAACTGGAGTTATTTGCCCGGAGAGCGATGAACTATCGTCATCTTTTTGACCCGAAGTACAACCTGATGCGGGGTAAAACATCCGATGGCGTGTTTCCGGAACCTTTCAACCCTTTTGACTGGAGTTACGATTATACTGAGGGAAACAGCTGGCATTACGCATGGACTGCTTTTCATGATCCACAAGGCCTGATCGACCTGATGGGAGGCAAACATATCTTCAACCAGATGCTTGATTCGATATTTAATATGCCGCCGCTGTATGACATCGGTCCCCGTAAAAATATCATACATGAAATCCGTGAAATGCAGATCATGGGAATGGGACAGTATGCCCATGGAAATCAACCGATCCAGCACATGATCTACCTTTATAATTATTCGGGCGAACCATGGAAAGCCCAGTACCGGTTACGTGAAGTGATGGATAAATTGTATTCGGCCACACCTGACGGATACTGCGGCGATGAAGACAACGGACAAACTTCTGCCTGGTATGTTTTTTCTGCGTTAGGGTTTTATCCGGTATGTCCGGCCACTGATCAGTATATCCTGGGATCACCCTTGTTTAAAAAAGTCAGTCTCCATCTGGAAAACGGAAAAACAGTGAACATCATTGCAGAAAACAATGATGTTCGTCACCGGTATGTCTCGTCTTTATCGTTAAACGGCAAGGCCGATACGCGTAATTATATCAACCACCAGGATCTGACCGGTGGAGCAGAGCTAAAGTTCAGAATGTCTTCCGAAGCCAATACGGAAAGGGGTACGAAAGAATCCGATTTTCCTTATTCTTTCTCAAAAGAATATCAATCATCCAAATAATCA
The DNA here is from genome assembly GCA_031275285.1 of Bacteroidales bacterium. NCBI lineage: Bacteria > Pseudomonadati > Bacteroidota > Bacteroidia > Bacteroidales > Bacteroidales bacterium. The sequence continues at coordinate 21,484 of JAISOY010000063.1, forward strand.
CCGGCAAATGAAAAAGATAGTTTTTTTATTGATTACGCTATGGTGCATCTCTTTACATGCACAAGAGTTAACCGTCGCTTCCTACAATATCCGTAACGATAATAAAGGCGATGCGCAAAAAGGCAATGGATGGGTACAACGTTGTCCTGTCATCTGCCAGTTGGTCCGGTTCCATAATTTTGATATATTCGGGGCACAGGAAGTATTTGACCATCAGTTAAAAGAGATGCTGGAGCTTCTTCCCGAATACGGTTATATTGGGGTAGGCCGTGATGACGGAGCGACAAAAGGCGAATACGCCCCCATTTTTTATAATAAGGAAAAACTGAAACTACTGCGCTCAGGAAATTTCTGGCTATCTACCATCACTGACCGGCCGAATAAAGGATGGGATGCAGCTCTACCGAGGATCTGTACCTGGGGGGAATTTAAAACCGGGAAAACAAAATTCTGGTTCTTTAATCTACACATGGACCATATCGGAGTGGAAGCCCGGAAAGAAAGTGCTAAACTGGTCTTATCCAGAATCAGGGAAATGTGCGGTAAAGACCCAGTCATCCTTACGGGAGATTTTAATGTAGACCAGCATAATGAAAGCTATGCCCTTTTAAATAATTCCGATATCCTGGATGATTCTTATGAAAAATCACCCATAAAATACGCGTTGAACGGAACTTTTAACGGCTTTAATCCCAATATGAAAACGGATAGCCGCATTGACCATATCTTTGTAAGTCCGTCAATAAAAATAGCCCGCTATGGGGTACTGACCGATTCATACCGGTCAGAGATAGACAACAGTCATGTAGAGATCAAATCGGGAAATTTCCCGAAGGAAGTTTCTCTTCATGAATATGTTGCCCGTGTGCCGTCCGATCATTTTCCCATTATGGTACAGCTGCGTTTCAAATAAGCACTCAATGCTATTTATTGTTTTCTTAAGTCACATTGATCAAATGGATTACATTCAGCAAATATGACATTCATTGTTTTATATTACTTACATCGGATATTCCACAGAAGATTTTGATCAAATATTTCGTAGATTCGTCATACTTCCTCTACTGATTTTTCGGTAGAGGATTTTTCATTCTATAAATCTTGTTGTTATCTTTGAAACAATTTCCGGAGCATCCCGGAAAATAATTTTGAAAAGGAATTATGGCATTAATCAAATCAGTACGTGGATTTACACCCATTCATGGTAAAAATTGTTACTTTGCCGACAATGCTACCATTATCGGTGATGTGGTGATGGGCGATGAATGTAGTATCTGGTTCAACACAGTATTACGCGGAGATGTTAATTCGATCCGGATCGGTAACAAGGTGAATATTCAGGACGGATCGGTATTGCATACATTGTACCAGAAATCAATAGTGGAAATAGGCAATAATGTATCCATCGGGCATAATGTGGTGGTACATGGGGCCAAAATATGTGATAACTCGTTAATAGGTATCGGATCCGTCATCCTTGACCATGCCGTGATCGGTGAAAATTCCATTATTGCAGCCGGTTCGGTAGTACTAACCGGTACCATTGTCGAGCCAGGTAGCCTTTACGCAGGGACTCCTGCAAAAAAGGTAAAAGATGTGAGCCCGGAACAAACACGTGACATGATTGAACGTATAGCCAATAACTATATCATGTACGCAAGCTGGTACAATAATCCGGAAGAAAACGGATAATTTCATAGATTACTCACAGGAATTGAGATAATAGATATGACAACAATGATCAACCGGTATTTTAAAATAGTTATTCTCTTTTCCTTTGTTCTTATTGCCTTCGCTTGTGGAGGGAAAAAACAAACGGTAGTACCGGTTATTGAATCGGCTGCAGTTGACACTATTGATAAGAAGCCTGGATCTGTCATTGAAGAGCTTGATACAGAACAGGATATTACTCAATTGACCTTGCAGGAACTATATATCTTACGGAGTTCTGTATATGCACGCCATGGAATGTTGTTCGAAGAAAGTGAATTAAGATCATATTGGCGCGACCATACCGTCTGGTATGATACGCTATCCCGTTCCCGGACACTGGAAAACGGAAACCAGATATACCAGCCTGACCTGCCGGAAGCAGAACAATCCTTTGTAGAACGGATCGACAAGCAGATGGCTTTTTTACAAAGCTCCAATTATATAGCCAATGGCAAAGATACAGTTTCCAATATATTGAACATCATTAACCTGTATCAGTATGCAGGAATAATCGATCAGTCCTTTTTAGATGAGCTGGCATTGAATAATTATGTGCTTGTTCCGGATTCCGTGCAACAACTTTTCCAGATATATCAATACAATGATTCGTTGCAACTTCCTGGTTTTGTTACCACTGATGTATTTCTACAACTGACCCACATCTACTATGCCTATATGTTGAGAAAAGCCGAGGAGGAATTTCTGGCGCCCATGCTTGCAGATCTTTGTTTCTCACTGTATCAGTCCTCCATGGCTCAGGCAAAAAAAGAAAAGGCAGAAGAAATGCAGAACCTTGCTTACTATAATGCCGCATTTTATGCGGTACCATATACGTTAATAACAGGAAAACATCTAAAGATCAATGGGATATATCAGATGCAGATGGAAGAGGAACTGGCTTATATTGACCAGCAGGAGGCCCATCTCCCATCGCTGCTTGAAGTAAAAACGATGTTTCCTTATGAAGCATTCCAACCATACGGGCATTATACAAGGACGTCAATGCTCCGCCGTTACTATAAAGCGTTGAGATGGTTACAACTGGCTCCTTATTGTACCGATCAGAAAACACAACTGAAACAGGCCACATTCACTGCTGTATTGTTAAATACTGAAAAAGATGAAGCCAAAAGACCGTTGATCACCGGTTACCGTAATTTCTTTGAGTTGGTTTCTTTTCTGAAAGGACAACCGGCCTATTATTCTTTATTAGATTTAGCTACCTATCTGCAGAAGGAACGTATCCAAACCATGGCTGCAGCCATGACTACACAGGCACAATCGAAGATACTGAACCTGTTGAAAAAAGAAATTCCTTTATATCCGGCATCATCCGGATTCATTCCTGTATGTAAAGACGGCATTTATTTTATACCTCAATCCTATTATCCGGATGATGAAGTATTGAAAAATATGGCAGATCCGGCTCCGGGAGCACAGAGGGCTTTTCCCAGTGTACTGGATGTATTTGCTGCTTTTGGTTCATCATCAGCTTTTGACTGGTTATTTTTTGAAAAACAGGAAGATACCCTTTGGATTGCCTATCCTGATCAATTGAAAAAGATGAAGGATAAAATGAAAAAGGTAAAAAGTGTCTCATTGTACCACCAATGGATAGGGTGCTTATTGGCCCTTCAACAAACATCACCCGGACAGGCTACCCTGACAAAGAATAAAGCCTGGGCCGTGAAAAATTTACAAACAGCTTCTGCTTCATGGGTAAAGCTCAAACATGATGTCCTGTTGTATGGAATTATTCCGGAATATCCAGATACTTCACACAATACCGTCTCTCCTGTAGATACACTTCCCAAATCTTTCCTGAAAGGATATGTAGAGCCCAATGTCGTTTTCTGGACAAAATTGCATGAATGGGTTTCCCTGTTGGATAAAACATTTAGTAAGCATCAAATAATGACGGAAGATATGCAGGTCAAGACACAACGCTTGTTATATTATTTGAGCATAGTGAAAAATGCATCGGCAAAAGCCGGTTTGTTGAATGAAGAAGAATCCTCCTTTATTGCTCATATGGGAGACAGTATCGAATATTTTACGCTTTCGATGGTGGAACCCCTGGTGGACCGGTGGGCATATACAGCCGGACCTGACAGGGATGTGGCTGTATCAGAAAAAATATATGTACGGAATGTGTCCGGTTCTTCAACCAATGGTGATCTTTATGCTGCATCGGGAAATGTCCATCAATTATATGTAGTGGTTCAGATCGGAGGATATTTGTATCTGACCAGAGGTGCGGCATTTACTTATCATGAATTTCCACTTCCCCCTAATCAGGAATTTACAAATGAAGACTGGTCGGATCTATTGAGAAAGTATCTGAAAAAAATTGACACCGCTCCTTACGAATCTTAAATTTTGAATGATGAACTTAGCGTAAGCCCTCATGATTATAAGCGAGTAATGAATTAAAAAATGAAAAGCAAAAAAGTTCATAAAGTGATAAACTAATATGTGGGATATCCAAACTTTATAAACTTTCTGACTTTCAAACTTTATAAACATTCCGACTTTTTGACTTATAAAATTGAACTTTGCCTGTAAATACGATGAGATATCGGTATTGTTGATAACTGTGTGTATAACTATTTTCAGATTAGGCTTTTAATATGAATCCTATCCGGTACATTTGCACCCGTATCCGGTTCTTACCGATTAAAAGGGAATTTGGTGCAATTCCAAAACTATCCCCGTAGCTGTAAACTCCATATACGAAGGTCTAAATCCAGGTCACTGTCGCAACAGGCGATGGGAAGGCAAGACCAACGGGAGTGAGTCAGAAGACCTGCCGGACACATCAGTTTTCGTAGCTTTCGGGTGAAAAAGCGATGGGAATAACCACTCCATAGTTATTCTTTATTCCTTCCCGCGAGTTACCATTTATGAATCATTAAAAAATAATCAAATGAATGGTGAACCTCGTTTCCAAAAAATTGTAAAACGTAACGGTGAAATTGTATCTTTTCATCCTGAAAAGATTGAGCATGCCATATTTAAAGCCATGCGGGCCATCAGTATTCCTGACCGGAAAAAAGCCCATAAGTTGGGTCTCCAGGTAGTCCAGCTGCTTGGAGATAGTCATAGTGTTGAAGTACCCACTGTAGAACAGGTACAGGATGTTGTTGAAAAAGTACTCTTTGAGCATGGTAATTTTGAGCTGGTCAAAGCATACTTGCTTTACCGGAAACAAAGAGAGCAATCCCGTAATGCCAAAGAATTGTTTTCCAACATCGAAGTAATGGACGATTACCTTTCAATGAGTGACTGGAGAGTAAAAGAAAGTGCCAATTCAGCTTATTCTCTGCAGGGTTTAAATCAGCATATTTCTACCCTGATTACTTCACAATACTGGTTGAATAAATTGTATCCTGAAAATATTTCAAAAGCCCATAAGCAAGGCTATTTCCATATCCATGACCTGGGTTTCCTGAGCGTATACTGCGTCGGATGGGATCTGAAAGACCTGTTAATGACCGGATTTAAAGGTGTATTAGGAAAAACGGAAAGCAAGCCGGCCAAACATTTCCGAACGGCATTGGGACAGGTTATCAATTTCTTTTATACCATGCAGGGTGAAGCTGCCGGTGCACAGGCGTTTTCAAATTTCGATACGTATCTTGCCCCATATATTCGTTATGACCGGCTGGATTATGAACAGGTAAAACAGTGTTTGCAGGAATTTCTATTCAACATCAATATTCCGACACGGGTGGGTTTCCAAACCCCTTTTACCAATATTACGATGGACCTGGTTGTCCCGGATTTTCTCAAAAACGAACCCATCGCATGGGGTGGGACGTTGAAAGAAGATGTATATGGTGATTTTCAGGCAGAGGTAACTCTTCTAAACAAAGCCTTTGCCGAAGTGATGCTTCAGGGAGATGCCAACGGCAGCCTGTTCTCTTTTCCCATACCTACCTATAATATCACACCGGATTTTGAATGGAGCAATTCCGAGTATGATAAAATATGGGAAATGACTGCAAAATACGGAATTCCTTATTTTTCTAATTTTGTAAATTCGGATATGAAACCTGACGATGTCCGGAGCATGTGTTGTCGGCTTCGTCTGGACAAGAGGGAATTGAACAAAAGAGGGGGAGGATTGTTTGCTTCCAATCCGCTGACCGGTTCTGTGGGAGTGGTCACCATTAACCTGCCCAAGCTCGGATATGAGGCGACTTCTGAAGAAAACTTTTTCCAACGGCTTAAAAATCTCATGATACTGGCCAAAGACAGTCTGGAAATCAAACGTAAAGCAATAGAAGCATACACGGAAAAAGGATTGTATCCTTATTCAAAATTCTACCTGCGCCATGTTTACCAAAGGTTTAACAGTTATTGGAAAAACCATTTTTCTACCATCGGTATCAATGGAATGAATGAGTGTTGTCTGAATTATCTGGGAGTGGACTTAGCCCACACAGACGGAAAGACATTTGCTCAACGGGTCATGTTTTATATGCGGGATGTATTGGCCGAATTTCAGGAAGAAACGGGAAACATATATAACCTGGAAGCCACTCCGGCCGAAAGTACGGCTTACCGCTTTGCACGCATCGATACCATACAACATCCGGATATCATCACAGCCAATCATGAAGCCTGTAAAGACGGGGCAAGCCCTTATTATACCAATTCGACCCACCTCCCGGTAGGATATTCCGACGATATTTATGAAGTACTTTCTTTACAGGACGATTTACAGGTACTCTATACCGGAGGAACAGTCCTGCATTTATTCACTGGCGATGCCAATATGTCCGCGCTGGCAGCCAAGAACCTGATCCGGAAGATAACAGCCAGATTTCGCCTTCCTTATATCACCATCTCCCCTACCTTCAGTATCTGTCCGTCACACGGATACATTGCCGGAGAACATTTCAACTGTCCGGAATGTAGTGAAGCAACTGAAGTATACAGCCGGATCGTTGGATATATGCGACCGGTAAAACAATGGAACAACGGGAAACAACAGGAATATAAAGACAGGAAGTTATTCCGGGTAAAGATTTCAGAGAATAATACCAGAGAGCGTATCAAGGAAAATACGGTAGTTTCAGAAATAAATGTTTGATCCCTGAAAGGCACAGAGATCCCACAGATATTCTTTGTGCCTTTTATTCGTTCACATTTTTACCAATTTTTGATCTCTGTTATATTTTTATCGGATAAATATGAGGATTGGAGGATTTACCAAACAGAGTTTTATTGACTGGGATGGAAAAACCGTTGCCGTCATTTTCACCAAAGGATGTAATTTTCGTTGCGGATATTGCCATAATCCTTCATTGGTGTTACCAAAGCTACTGAATATACAGCCGGATATTCCGGAAAAGACCATATTGAATTACCTGGCAGAAAGGAAAGAATGGTTGGACGGAGTGGTGGTCACCGGCGGAGAACCGACCATACATAAAGACCTGGATAGGTTCCTTCATGTAATAAAAGAAACGGGTATGCCGGTAAAACTGGATACCAACGGTTCTCACCCGGAAGTACTGCAAGAACTGATCGGAAAAAAGCTGGTCGACTATGTAGCCATGGATATTAAAACCATCCTTGAGGCTCCGGAATATATGGCCATTACCGGTAATAAAGATGCATATCTTACAGAGAAAGTCACCCGTTCATTGCATATCTTACGCGATTCGGAAATAGCATATCAATTGCGCACAACCATTTTACCGGAGTTTCATCAGCAGGAAACAATTCTTGCCCTAAAAAACAATTATGCCGCAGACGATCATGTGTTTCAAAAATACAGAGACGGAATGGTGATAGAGCGGGTTTTTGGATAAAATGATACCGAAAATTATCTTCCCTAAAGATAGTGAAAGGTGAAAGCAATTGCAGAAAGCTTGCTTTCGAAAAATTGCCGAACCATATCCTATATTCTTCAAATCATATAAAAACAAACAAGGAAGTATAAATACTTCCTTGTGAAACCAATTCTACAGTAATATATACTGTATATACTGCTTTTTCCTTTATTTTTTCGGATAGCCAACCGGGTTATTCATTAATAACAGATCGGTATCTTTCAATTTCAATGCTTTTTTCAGTGCGGCATGATCCATTGATGCCCGGGGAACAGTAGCCAGACCCAAACCGGCACATGCCATATTGATATTCTGACAAACGAGTCCTACATCCACGGCTGCCATTAATTTGCTGCTTTCCGACATATTCCCGAACGGAGTCATATCGGCAGCCAGCACGATGCTGAGCGGAGCCTTTTTGACAAAATCCTGTCCTCCGGCCACTGCCCCGCGATGATCGCCGGCAGTCAGAAGGTTCAGTACATGAGCTTTTTCATCATATAAATAGGCACCTTCAGGAAGTATTACATATACTTTTACTTCCCGGAAATCCCGGCATGAAGGAGCAGTTCGCTTGCCATCCGTACGATTGATCCCATTGGCCGCCCAAAGCAGGTCGGAAAGATCCTGCGCCTTTAATTTCTCGGTAGCATATTCCCGCTCGGAATGCCGCTCGTTAAAAACTTTCATGATCGCCGTACCCCGGTTTTTATCCGGAGTATTCAGTTTAATTGTCTGATCCTGTGCCTGCACATGACAGGTGAAGATCAAAGTCATAAGAAGTAATGATATCTTTGTCATGGAATAATGATTTATGTTTGTACAAAGCTAATAAAATTGAAATAAAATACCATATTTTATTCACTTCCCTTCTATTTTTTTCAATATTTTAAGAAATTCTATTTTTATCCGGAAAATAGGCACAGGTGAGATAAAATATTGAATTATATTTGTAAAATAAAGGATGCGCCTCGGACATTTGTAAACAAGCTTACAATGCCTCTCGGCTTTCATTATATTTGTCTGGAATAAGCATAAAATTCCCATCACCATGAATAAACTTCTGTACCTGTTACCTTGTATCCCGGCATTTTCTTATGCATCAGAAAAACCAAATATTATCGTCTTTATCGCTGACGATGCCGGAATGGATTTCGGATGCTACGGAAACAAGAACATACATACGCCGCATATCGACCAGCTGGCCGCTTCCGGATTAAAATTCGAAAAGGCATTCCTGACTTCTCCCCAAAGCAGCCCGTCACGTACAAGCATGATGACGGGAATGTTTGCCCACACGATAGGTACTGAAGACCTGCATACCCCGATTGACGAAAATACCCGTATGATACCTTCATACCTGAAAGAGGCCGGCTACCGGACAGGAGTAATGATGAAAACACATTGGGGCAATAACGGAGACCGCCAATTCGATTGGGTAGATCCGGGAAAAGGATGGTACAAAGAGGAACCCATCAGCAATAATAACCCGGTATTATCGCGTTATAAAGCATTCCTCGACCAGGATAAAAAACAACCTTTTTTCCTTTGGGTAGGATTTATTGATCCGCACCGCCCCTATCATACGGAAGGTAACGTACAACAGAATGACCCTAATAAAGTAACGGTTCCTCCTTACTATGTGGATGATCCGTCAACCCGGCGCGATCTTGCCGATTACTATGATGAAATTTCCAGGTTGGACAGGCATATCGGTATCATGATGAAAGAATTGGAAGACCGCAATCTATTGGACAATACGGTGATCATATTCCTGAGCGACAATGGCATGCCCTTCCCCCGTGCAAAAGGGACTTTGTACGATGCCGGAATCCAAACGCCCCTGATCTTCTCATGGAAAGGAAAGATACAGGGAGGCAGCGTCCACCGGAACGGATTGGTAAGTACCATCGACCTGGCGCCTACGATCCTGGACCTGGCAGGGATGGATATCCCGGAAGAAATGTACGGCAAGAGCCTTTCTCCCCTCCTCTACCACCCTTCGGAAAGAGGGCGTGAATATATTTTCGCCGAAAGGAACTGGCATAACTGTGATGAATACATCCGCTGCATCAGAACAGAAAAATACAAACTGATCTATAACGCCTATTATGAACTTCCCCACGGAACCGCCATAGATCTTAGCACCAGCCCTACATGGTATGCATTAAAAAAAGTACAGAAAGAGGATATGCTGACCAAAGAACAACGAAATATCTTTATTTGCCCAAGGCCCATGATAGAGATCTATGACCTGCAAAAGGACAAATATGAATTAAATAATGTCGCTGACGAGCAACCCTACCTTGCTGAAGGTAAAAAACTGGTTTCCATGTTATTAAAATGGCAAAAAGACACAGGAGATCATCCCTACTGGAAACGTCGCCGTCCGGATCAAAACGACCGGATCACAGGATTCCCCTTTTATCCGCGTAGGGATGAAATGTGGGAAGACTGATCCATCGGTTAAATTCTATTCACCACCACATCGCTTTTCTCGATATAATTAGGAATTTTGAATGCCGGCATCCCCAGCGCCATACCGGCATGTATGACTCCGTCAATTCCCAGCAAACGGTTGATCCGTTGTTTTTTATCTTCTTTAGTTCCCAAACAGACAAAACTGGTATAAAAATGACCTATCCCAAGGCTTTCTGCCATCAGGGAAGCTGTCTGGTAAGCAAGGTTGCAATCCTGGTTCCCGAACCGGGCATTATCCCGGGCATGAATGAAAATAACCGCTGAAGCACCTTTCAGTACTTTATCCTGTCCGGTCTCAAATAACCGTTTCATATTGACAATGTTGCGCATGAAGCTATACCATGAAGGATTGGTTTTCTGGACAAGTGGTTTGATCAAAGGATAGGTAGTTTTCCTTGCTCTTGAAAAAAGCGTATCAATAGTAATCGCTGATATCTGTTGCAATATCTCCCGGTTGGTCACCAGGGTAAACCCTACTCCCCGTTGCCGGCTTGTTGGCGGCGTCCGGGAAGCTGCTTCCAGTATCATATCAAGCATCTGATCGGGGACGGGTCCCTTGATAAATGTCCGGTTAACATGGTGAGACCTGATCAGTAATAGTATCTGATCGGGTGACGGTAACCGGTGCGTATCTATCGGACGCACTTTCTCCACAGGAAAATGCGAATGATTGATAGAATGTGTCGGACATACGGCAACACAAAGTCCGCATTGTACACACTTGGTGATCCTTAACAATTCAATTTCTGCCGTCGAAATAGTTTGCCTGAAAATACGGGAAGTACATACATGGATACATTTCCTGCATTTGATACAGGTGCTCTGGTCAATATTCAGTGTCATAAAGTAGTGAGTGTGTGTGATGGTTTTTATTTCTGTGTTTAATACAAATACATTTTCCTGAATTTTTCTAAATCTACATTCAATATCTTTTCCAGATAGGTTTCTACGGTACCATGGTCTTGCCTGATCCGGTCAATTCCTGCCTGTAAATATTCGCGTCTGACCTCATACAATGCTCCCATTTCCGGGTTTTCCTCCTTAAATTTGGCATATTTATCGCCAAGATAGGTATTAGAAGCCAGATAGTCTTCGAATATGGTTGTCTCATCAACGCCCAATGCAAAAAAGACCAGGGCTGCGCCCATACCTGTCCTGTCTTTTCCGGCAGAGCAATGGAACAACAGGGGGATATCCTTTTCACTTTGCAATAATGCAAAAAAGTTTTTATAATGATCGATGGAAACAGGATCAGTAACAAGGGAAACATTGATGTTCTTCATGATTTCCTGCATGGATGCGGCATCCAGTGAAGACAGATCCGGAGCAACTGCAGATGTACTCAGGTTTCCCGGATTAATACTATAAGCATAACCTTTTGAAGAAGCCGGTAACTTATCGGGAGCCTGAGCGATCTCTGCTTCCGAACGGAAATCAACAACAGATACAACAGGAATACTCGAAAGATATCGCAAATCATCATCCGTCAAATGAAACAGGTCGTCTGAACGAAAAATCTTTCCCCATTTCACAAACCGGCCATCTTTGGTTTTATATCCACCCAGATCCCTGAAATTATACCCTCCGGTCATAGGCAGATGCCTTTCTGCCAGTATGGCCTTTCCCTTTCCGGTAACCAACTGGAAATAACTCCGTTCATTTTCCGGGACATCCAGTGGAAATATCCCACTGTCCTTTCCCTTCAGCAAAGGCTTTGAAAAAGAGATACTTTCTACGGTCTTTCCCGCATATAATACCCATTCCCCGTCAGACTTTATTTCCAGACTGGCTGCTTTGGTATTTTTATCCCTAATGATGGAAGCTGAAATATCCTCTCCCGCATACATCGCTTTATCCATTTTCGAACTATTGCATGATATAACACTAATCATACAAAGAATCAAGCAATTAGTTAAAACCAGTCTGTTCATCATTGCGCTTGTTAATTATCTTACCATTACTTAGGATACATATTTATCATGCATCCACGCGGATACAAAGTTACATAATAATTTTCATATACTGACCTCAAAATGATATCAATGATTTACTTACCCTAAGTACGGTTTAAGTTGAATCAGTTAGTTCTCAATATTTTCCACTAATTAAATGAGATTTTAAACAAAAGATGTGGTTGCACTTCTTTATATTCAGGAATATATATGGTACGTAACCCCATATTGATCGGAAAATTCATCCTGAAAAAATTAATATCAGCCAATAAGTCGATTCCTACACTCAACATCCGGTCGGATACCCATCCCTGACTCGTCTGGTTACGATTATCGGCTACATTACAAAATACGTTGGCGCTCAATCGCCGCACATACATCAGATAAGTCCAGTTCCAATCCGGATAAGCCAATGGAAAAGCATATTCAGCCAATCCCATAAGTAATTTTTCGGTACGCGCTTTAGAGTAACCACGGGGAAAATTCAGCATAGTCCCATACAAATAATAATCAGTTTTCTGCTGTTGCCAGCTTCCGGATAATTGTAAACTATGATGCTTGGCTATACCGGGAAAATAAAAGCGTCCGTATACATAATACATATAACCGAACAACCGGGTATGATCGGGAGTATGCTTCAATGCAGCCTGCAATAAGAGTCCCCATCTGGGTGCCAGGTCACGGGTAGAAGTCCGCAGATAGCGGTAAAAATTAATCCCATAAGCCAGTTCCCATAGGCCATACAAGTAATCATCGCTAATATTTGAATAAAAATAAGTGGTATTGTATGACAAATTTACCTGAGGCACCAGGCCTGTTATGTAACGGTTACGCGTAAAATTAAAAGGAACATAAGTCCGGACATGGATATCGGCATTATTATGCCTTGAGTTCAGATTTTCCCTTCCTTCTCCGGACGGCCCGTACACGTCTTTTTTCCCTCCGTATTCTATCCCGAATTCGACAACCGGATACAGTCCTTTATAAGTAAGGTCTGCATGAAGCGTATGATGTCCCCTCCATGAATAACCTGCTGATGAAGTCATGTTCCCAAGTAGATCCTGCGAAAGAAATACAACACCTGGGTAGATCCCCGTAGAGGTAACATCAGAAACATCTATTTTATAATATAACGGAGCCCAACTATGCACATTGAACAAATGTTGCCATTTGCGAAAGGGTTTCACCTCATAAGTATATTCCGGAATAATACTATCCTGCAAATTAAAATTTTCCTGGAGAGCAAGTGTTTCATACAGTTTGACAGAGTGGTCAGATACCTTCTCCACAGGGGTCCATTGTTGGTCATTCAATTCGATTTCGACTAGTTGGTAACCATTAGCCGAATACTCGGAAATAAGCATTTTGTTGCCCGGGATATCCGGTTGAGGATCGAATGCACCAAAGCGGGAAGAAGTCACCTGCAGGATTTTATTGTCCTGGTAACCGGTCGCATAAATATTGGTAATCCCATTATAATACCCTGTATAAAACAGATACTCTCCTCCATCTACCGGATGTGCAATATCATCATAGGTAGATTCAAGTACAGTTATAAATAGTCCCGAAACAATATCTACTTTAGCAATGGATTTTCCGTTCTTCCCGTTCACAATCACCAGTAGGAACTTTCCGTCATTACCCCAGGAGGGAGTTTGTAACTGGGCCTGTTCAGGTGCAGGTATACGCAATTTCTCTTTACCTGTTGCCACATCCAGTAATACAATGGTATGTTCATCATTCAAAGCAACATCTATTACAGCAATTGTTGACGCATCAGGAGAAAGCGAAGGAGCAAAATAACGGCTTTTGCGTGCCAAAGTATGTTTTTTACCTGTTTTGGTGTCCAGCCACTTCACAACGGAGTAAGTCCTGTTGGTCCACCGGACATCCGGAATTGACTCTGACCATGTAATATAACCATTAACAGATGATATTCGATCTGAATTCAGCGAACCTGGGGTAAAAAGAACTTTTTCATTGCCTGAGCGGTCAATAGTTACCCATTGGGGAATTTGCGCCAGTCCTGTTTTCTGGACAACAAAAGTAGAATCCGTATAATATTGCGGGGACCTATAACTTGTATATAATTCGGATGTCCGGTTAATAGTGGTATACACATCATAAGACGTATTTCTGTCCTGTTTTTCCCAAAGATTGGTCAGATCTTCGAATGCATGATTATATAGTTCCCAGATACGGTGCCCTGTCTGCTGTTTCAACCCGATTTTGAACGGATAAAGGAAGAAAAGGTAGGGCTTCCTCGCAACCACATCAATCGTATTCTCAAAAAGTTGCGGGCCATATTCCTTCCGTGACCATGAGACCAATTGATATCCCATTTCATAATAGTTCGGCACATGATCACGATAAGACCCCAAAAATGCTTTATCAAATTTCTGGTACTTATCCGATAGCGCTATCGTTCTTAATGGCATCTCGAAAGCAGGATTACGGCCCCTCCCGGCATTACTGAGCGCCGTTTCGGTAGCTACGGCATCTCCTTCAAGGAACCATTGAGGTAGTAAGGCGGATACTACACCTACCGATTGTTGGCCGATCGCATAACCCAATCCTTTGGTTACACTCTGATTCAGCTTATCGATCTGTACGACATGCCTGTATTCATGAAGCGCTAACTGTTCAAGCCAATTATGGGAATAATTGGTTTGTGGCGGAGTAAGGTACCATTCCGACCGCTTGGGCGCCCATGAAACGAAACCATTGGAAAAAGCCGGCCTGTTATGTAATACTACCGGTATTTTGCGGGGATGATGGTTCAGGGTTTTGCTTTCCGCATTATAAATATAGTTCAGGACATTGGTAGTATATAGTCCCTGATGCTCAATATCGGCGGGAAATACCACACGAAAACGTTCGGTATTTATTTGCCGCCAACGAACAGAAGCCGGATTGGTTCCTGATTCATAAAATTGTGCGTATAAAGGGTATCCCGGTAAAAATATAAAAAGACAAAACAAGTAATATGTCAGGGTACGGTTCAATATCATCAACTATTTCGATGTATTCGGTTTATTTTTCTGAAACCAGCAATGAGCTATGATTCAAAATTTCTGTTGTGTATTCCAATTAATTTGGCAAAAGTAGAAATATTTCTCCTGTTCTTCAATTCCTTTGGTAAATATGAGCATTTTTCATCAATAATAAAAAACAACACATTGTGAATAAGATCATTACAAAAATAATTACCATTAATAGTTTGTATCATTAACATTCTGAGTAATTTTACATCGCAAAAACATACAGAAAATGGAACTAAAAAAAGGAGATAAGGTCAAATTTTTAAATGATATCGGAGGGGGTGTTGTCACACGGATCGATGGTAAGATAGTTCATGTGAGAAATGAGGACGGTTTTGAGATCCCCGTACAGATTTCCCAGTTATTGAAAAAAGAAACCCAGGAAAAAGCGTACGACCTTTTTGATCCCGACATACAAGAGGTCGCAGAACCATCAAAAGAACCTGTAAGCCAGGATCCTTCTCCCCTGGAGTATATCGACATCTCAATGGATTCCGGTGATTCAAATATTGATACGACGATCAATATACTGCTGGCCTGCACCGTGAACAAAAATAAGGAAAATAACGATATTTACGACTTATATCTCATCAATGACTGCGGTTATCATATCATGTATGTAACAGCCATGATTACCGGTGGTGTTTATAAAGGGTTACAGGCAGGGATGCTTGAAAACAATACCACCATTCACCTGGCTGAAATATTCGGAACAGACTTAAAGAATATCAAAAGTATACATTTTGATATTCTCTTTTTCAAGAAGGGAAATTACATGCCTCAGGATCCAATGCATTATAAGCTAAGCATTGACGAATTCTATTTCATTGATAAAACCCATTATTCTGCCAATGGGTACCTGGATGAAAAAGCGATAGTATATAACATTTCAGAGGAATACCTTTTGCATGAAATAGAAAATACAGCCAGTAAACACCAGGCACAGTTAGAAAAACAAAAAAAGGAGATAGACCTACCCCAAAAGTCCCCAAATATAAAAAATGATCCCCAAAAAGAGATCCAGGAAATAGATCTGCATATAGAACAATTATCTGATAATTACCAGCATTTGTCCCCGGGAGAAATACTCGACATACAGATGGGCCGTTTTGATATAGCCCTTGAAGGCGCTATCCGAAACCGTCAGAAACGGATTGTTTTTATACATGGTGTTGGTAACGGTCGTCTACGCCTTGAAATCCGAAAAACATTGGAACAAAAATATCCGAAACTCCGTTATCAGGATGCTTCTTTTAAAGAATATGGTTACGGTGCAACATTAGTATTCCTGTAAATCATACTTATCATCATTCATCATGACACAAAAAAAATATAAAATATTATTGGCAGACGACGAAACGGATATCCTTGAATTTTTAAGTTACAATTTAAGAAAAGAAGGTTATGAAGTATTTACGGCTATTAATGGTAATGAAGCGATACAAATAGCACTGAAAGAGATACCACACCTGATATTGTTGGATGTAATGATGCCCGACAAAGACGGTATAGAAACATGTGAGGAATTAAGAACATATGCCCAGCTGGACGATAGCATCGTAGCATTCCTTACAGCAAGATCCGAAGATTATTCACAAATTGCCGGTTTTGAGGCCGGAGCAGATGATTATATCAACAAACCTATTAAACCGAAGGTACTTCAAACACGTATTAAAGCATTACTGAAGCGATATCATGTAACCGAAGATGAAAACCTGGTAAAAAATAAAGGAATTTTCATTGACAAGGAACGTTTTATTGTCATCAAAAACGGGAAAGAACTAACTCTACCCAAAAAAGAATTTGAATTATTGGCTTTATTAATGTCCAAGCCGGAAAAAGTATTCGGACGTGAAGAAATTTTTAATCACGTATGGGGTGATGACATTATTGTAGGAGACAGGACTATTGATGTTCACATAAGGAAACTCCGTGAAAAAATCGGTGACAAATACATTAAAACGTTGAAGGGTGTAGGCTATAAATTCATCATAAAAGATGAAAATCCGTAAAAATGTTCATGCTTATTGATAAAATATTTTGTTATCGAATGTTAAAATGTTAATTTTGCGTAACAAAATACAGTATGGAAACCCCATGAGATTATTTTTTTTAGGTCTATTCTTGTGTTTTAGCATTACGGTATATTCTCAAAATGAACGATTTAAATCGCTATTCATCTATAAGTTTTCCGTTAATGTAGAATGGCCGGTAAATTATCAACAAGGTAATTTTACCATTACTGTTTTGGGGAAATCCAGTATGATTTCTGAGTTACAGCACAATGTAAAAGGAAAGAAAGTCGGAAATCAAATCATTCAAATATCGGAAGCAAGTAATATATCCGGAATAGGGAAATGTAATATTTTATATATTCCGGCACAACAGAGCAATCTACTTGAAGCCGCACGGAAACATCTTTCCGGAAAACCTACCCTCATTGTTACGGAAAAAAGGGGAATGATCATGCAAGGCGCTGATATTAATATATCTCAAACAGGCGGAAAGCTTCAATTTGAAGTGAATCCCAAGCAGGTCCAGAATAAAGGTCTAAAATTAAGCAAAACATTGCTTGATTTGGGAATTGTATATGATAGTTCGGGCACCATACGAAAAATACCTGAATTAGAATCAGTGGATGATACAAGTGTCCCTAGATAGTTTAATTTATTGAAAATGGTCAAATATATCATCATATTCTTTTTCTTCACCTGTTGCATTTCCACCATCGGGTTTGCTCAAAACAAGCCTGTAACTGAAATGAGCAGAAGTGATGTATTGAATTTGACGATCGAGGAGCTATATAAACTACCACTTGAAGACATCATAAAATTATCAGAGATCGTTGGTGTATCTGTGGATGAATTATACGAAATGGTAAGTACATCATCCAGGGTCGAAGAGTCAAGAGAAGAGGCTCCTAATGTCATGCATGTCATTACCCAGGAAGAAATTAAATACAGGGGATACAGGACATTGAGAGAAGTCCTGGTCAATATTCCTGGTTTTGGTGTTTTTATGAAAGACGTGCAATATGTTGCCCAGGTTCGTGGTATTGCTCCCAATGACAATGAGAAAATCAGTTTTATGCTCAACGGACACCGGATCAACCAAATGTCTGAACCTGATTTATTAAATAGCTCCATTAATTTAAGTAACCTCGAACGTATTGAAATAATTGTCGGCCCGGGATCAGTCCTATACGGTGCAGAAAGCCTGGTGGCAATTGTGAATATGATCACCCGGAAAGCATACAATAACGAGATCAGTGTTACAGTGGGGGCTCCTGAAGAATATACCTTAAATGCTATTTTCGGAAAGGTATGGGATACCGATAAAAGCATTACCTTTTCTTTCACAGGCACACAACGAGAAGGATGGAATGCCTACAAAGTAGGAGCTGTTGAAAACGGCTCCACCTATGATCTGCTGTCAAGAGACAAAAGTACAATGCCCCAACGCATGTATCCGAGTTTTTTCATTACTGCTTTAGGACAATATGAAAACTGGCAGATTGGCATATCATCATTCAATTATTCCACATCACGTATCGGATGGGCCGGAAGTATCAGCCTTGATGATCGTGAAAAACTAAAAAACCAGGACTATATCAATTCAGTTGTTGTAAAAAACGAAAGTAAAATAAACGATAAGCTTGGCTTTTTACTTTCTGCGAGTTTTGACAATAAACAGACCATTCAGCCGAATAATCTTAGTATGATGGAAAACGCATACAAAATGGAAGTCGGTATCAATCATACTACTGAACGGAATTATTTACAGGCCGGTATTCAGGTAGGGTATTATCAGGAAAGGAATAATCAGGTTCATCTGTGGATATCTCCGGATACTACCCGGTTATATCCGTTAATCAAAGACAGTGATCTTTATAGTATTGGCGGCTATATTTCCGAAAAATACCAGATCTCGGATCAACTAAAGTTAGTAGCGGCATTACGGGGTGATTATTATTCCATCTTAAAAGACAATAATTTTTCCCTTAGTCCCCGGGTGGCTCTTATTTATTCGCCGACAGAACGTTTCACCACCAAATTGATGTATAATAAGGCCACCAGATATCCTTCGGCACGTGCCAGCCATTTATGCGTATGGGACCAGAACGTGCCCAGCAGAAGAGATCGTATGGTAACAAAACCGGAAAAATTAAACACCATTGAGTCAGAAAATATATTCTTTTTCAAAAATACCAGGATTTCGGTAGTAGGATACTACCAACATTTAAAAGATTTCATATCCTGGTTTGAACCATTCATGAATATCGGTAATTTTTCAGGTTTCGGTTTCGAAGCCACCTGGAAAACAAATTTCACACCTAATATTTCCGTCTGGGCCAATGCCACATACAGCAATACTGACTTTACACAAAAGGCCAGTTCACCGGTTGACCAGGACGGGTCTGTAATACCGACATCCACTGTAGTAAATGATAAAGGTGAGATGATCGCAGTTCCTAAATTCAGTGCTAATTTAGGTGCCGATTTTCGTTTCTTTGAAAAATTATATTTTTCACCCCGGTTAAACTTTTTCACCAGACAGCCTACGACTAATTATTTTCATTATAACGACGCTGATGAAAGATTTAACTTCTTTTATGTAGATAATCAGATATTCTTAGATGCTGCACTCACCTATGAAGGAATCCTTAAAGGTTTCGACCTGCGCATTTCAGCACAGAATATCCTTAATAATCAACGCCAAACGGGCAGTGTCTTCGCCAATCAAACATATACACCTCAGGGATTTACTTTCCAGGCAACTCTTTTCTATTCATTCTGATCATACAATATTATTCAGTAATCATCTTTCAATATAAAGATTAAAGCCTTATATTTGCTACAACAATTTATTCGGTTATACAATGTCATCACTTGGATACTATATATTTTATGGATTTATCTGGCTTATCTCTTTTTTACCCCTTAGGGTCCTTTATGTGATATCCGATTTCCTGTACCTGATTGTATGTTATGTTATTCGTTATCGCCGTTCCGTAATTTTTGAGAACCTGAGAAATTCTTTTCCTGAAAAAACAGAAAAGGAACGAAAAAAAATAGCACACCAATTTTACCGGTTCTTGTGCGACATGTTTATAGAGACTATCAAAGTGCTACATATCAGCACTGAACAAATTCATCGACGCATTCGCTACAGTAATCCTCAAATGTTTGAAGATCTAAGCAAAAAAGGAAAACAAATCTTTTTTGTTCCTGGACATTATGGAAACTGGGAATGGCTGGCAACACTCGAACATACCATTCCTTATCATCATTCAACCCTGTATCAGCCTCTTCATAACAAACATTTTGATAAATTATACTATGATCTGCGTACAAAATATGGTACAGATGCCATTCCTTCCAATATGGTTATACGCGCTATCAATAAATACCAAACTGAAAACCGGTTGACCGCTTTGTGTTTCCTGGCAGACCAGGCCCCTCAAAGTAGCCAGAGTCATTACTGGACTACTTTTCTAAATCAGGAATCTTCCATTTTTTTGGGAGTTGAAAAGTTATCACGGCGTTACAATACAGCTGTATTATATTACGAGATACGGCGGGTAAAAAGAGGTTATTATGTGGTAGATACCACCCTGATTACAGAAAATGCTGCTGAAACTGCTGATAAAGAAATCACAGACAAACACGTGGAATTGCTCGAACAGACGATACGAAGAACCCCACAATACTGGCTATGGAGCCACCGTCGCTGGAAAAGAAAACGACCGAAGGAGGAAACAGCTGATTCACCATCGGTTACATAAGTTATCCTAAATAAATAAGAGATAACAGCCTGAGAGCTGATATCTTTAATACTATTTTTGTTATTCTCCCGTTGAAATAGTAAAACCTATTAATAGAACTTAAAGTGGATTTTTCTCAGATACCTTCCCCCTGTTATGTCATTGATGAAAGCTTATTGATGAACAATCTGGCATTTATCCGGAATGTCAGGCAAGGAGCAGATGTTGATATTATCCTTGCCCTTAAGGGATTTGCCATGTGGGGAGTATTCCCTTTAATATCTCCATATGTTAAAGGCATATCAGCCAGCTCAATACATGAAGCCCGGCTGGCGTTTGAAGAAATGAACACTTTAGCCCACACATATTCTCCGGCATATACCGACTCTGATTTTGATCAGATATTACAATATAGTAACCACATTACATTCAATTCATTGACCCAATATGATCGTTTCCATAAACGCGTAATGCAATATGAACGTCCTATTTCAATGGGATTACGTGTTAATCCGGAAATATCCAAGGTAGATACTGCATTATATAACCCCTGCTCTCCCGGTTCCCGGTTGGGTCTTACAATAAAACAACTGGGTGTTGCTTTACCGGAAAATATAGAAGGACTTCATGTACATGCTTTGTGTGAATCCCCGGCAGAAGCGACCAATGACCTGATCAAAAATACAGAATTAAAATTCGGCCATTTTTTTCCAAAAATCAAATGGTTGAATATCGGAGGCGGACACCTCATGACACGGAAAGGATATAACATGGATCTTTTGATCAATACATTACAAACCTTTCGAAAGAAATATCCGCATATCCGGCTGATCATGGAACCAGGTGCTGCATTTGTCTGGGAAACAGGCATACTGGTCGCTACAGTTGAAGACATTATCAGAAATGATGGTATCAATACAGCCATTCTGAATGTTTCGTTTACCGCACATATGCCTGACTGTCTTGAAATGCCCTACAAGCCAAGAATCCGGGGAGCCTCTGATCCACAATCCGGAAAACCGGTATGGAGGATCGGCGGAAACAGTTGCCTGGCCGGTGATTTTATGGGAGACTGGTCTTTCGAAGAAGAACCTTATATCGGTAAACGAGTTATATTTGAAGATATGATTCATTACACGATGGTAAAAACCACCATGTTCAATGGAGTTCCACACCCTTCAATAGGCACCTGGAATAACCGGAAAGGATTTACCTTACTGAAACGTTTTGAATACGACGATTACAAAAACAGATTATCCTGATGTATATAATTACCACATACATTTTTCGTATTGTTCTATTCTTTACCTTTTTCTTGATCACATATACTTCATCTGTAAAAGCACAGCGTGATTACAAATATAAGTTCATATCAAGGGTAATAGATGACAGCACCGGAATAGCTATCAAAGATTGCCATATCATAAACAAAACCCAGCATATGGGGACCATCAGTAATGAATTCGGAAGCTTTACGATTACTGCCAATCTAAAAGATAGTATTCAATTTACAGCCATCGGTTATGAAAAACTAGTCATTGTTGCAACTGACTCTATGTACACCAATAACCGGATTGTTCGCCTAAAGCCAAAAATTTACGATATAAATGTAGTTGATATCGGGCTTTTTTCGACTTACGACCGTTTTAAACAAGATGTTATGGGGCTTGAGCTGAAAAAACCCAGTCTTCTTGAGATCGATCCGATCAACAAATTTGAAGTATATACACCACCCTTACCAGGACAAGGAGGTATCAATGTTCCTTTTACCATAAGTCCTATTACTTATTTCTATAACCTATGGAGCAAAGAAGGAAAAAACCAGCGACGTTACCAGAGTATTATCAACAAAACAGCCGAACATATAATCATTGCTGAAAAATTCAACGGAGATATTGTTGGCCAGCTAACCGGGTTAAAGGATGACGAACTGATAGCATTCATGTCATATTGTTTTTTCACCAAAGAATACCTCCTTTATGCATCACAGGGAGAGATCAATCGGGAAATAATGAAAAAATACAAACAATACATGGAAGAAAAAGATGAAAAGTAACCTATTAAGTAATACGATTATAAAATAATGACATATTTTATAATCGTAATCAATTTGATCAATGCGATTTAAGAAAACAATAAATAGCACTGAGTGCTTAAAGTCTTTCTGTTTATGATCTCATTAAAACAACGATCATCCTTTAATAAAGTATTATTCATTTTATTATGTTTTTTAATAAATCCGTATCTGCTTCGGGCATATCAGTTCGAATTGTGGATCCAGACCCTGGATAACACTCCTGTATTTATGGCCGGATATTATGGTGAACAGATCTTTATTGTTGATTCCGCCCTGTCAGATACACATGGAAAGGTTTTATTCATGGATGACCAGGAGCTACACCCTGGGATTTACACCATGGTGGTTCCGGGCAAATTAAGCTATGATTTTTTAGTAGGGGAAAAACAGGAATTAAAAATTACATTGAATCCTGATACCGGAGAAGAAATAATTACTGGAAATGCTGAATCGATGGCTTTTGCTACAATTCATTCACCTGGTATTTCCGATCAACAGAAAAAAACACTCCGGCAACAATTTATAGAACAATATCCTGAAACATTTCTGGCAACGTATCTTAAAGCAATATCACCTATTCACGGAGAAATTGCAGTATCAAGCGATAGCACCTATTTGCCGGTCAATCCGGCCTATCGATATCAGAAAAAACATTTTTTCGATAATATGGATTTATCCGATATCAGATTACTACACACTCCTTTGTATCATGAAACCATACAGTTTTACTTTACCCAATTTATTACCCAAAAAACCGATTCCCTGATTCCTGTTGCATACAGAATGCTTGAAAAAGCCTCAGGTAATTATGAGACTTTCTTTTATATGTCCGATTTTCTGATTGATTTTAGCTTAAGGCACAAAATTGATGGTATTAACCGGTTACATAGCTTTTTATTACACAACCGTTATATGTTAGGATCAAAAGCTATCCCTTTGTTACCTGTTAAATCCAGAAATATAAATTTTAAGATCCCAAATGAAAACATATTGAAAGAGAGGTTAAGGTCTATGCACCTTTTCGACAAAGAAGGCCAGTCTTTTGAATTATCATCCGTTAAAAAAAAATACCGGATACTTTTCTTTTGGAATTCTATTTGTCCCAGATGTTTATCTGATGTTTCAAGATGGCAGCAAGTGTTGAATAAATACCGGTCCAAATCATGTTTTGGTATCGCTGTAAACACATATACTTCTGTACTACAACCGGAGAACCGCATCCTGGACTATGATCCTATTTGCGTGAATGTCTCTATTGATGATACGCCACAATCGGAACGGATTTTCTTCACCAATTATTATTCAAAAATTATAGTCATTGATTCTGATGATAATGTAATTGGTATTTTTTGTTCATCAGCAGCGCTGGATAATTTTTTAAGCAAGATATAAGTAATACCCAAAAATTAATGTCGCATTTTTAAAGCGTAATCTACTCAATCAATGATTCTTAAAGAAATATTAGATAGCACTGAATGCTTAAATCAGTCAATATATTTCTTCACAAAATATTTTACGGGAAAATAGATTGTTAACAAGCTGATACAGATCACAGCAAAGAACACCATCACAAAATCCTGCCAACGAAGAGCAACAGGGTATGCATCAATAATAAACGCCCCTGAAGTGGATAAAGGGACAAATCCAAATCTCATTTGCAGATAACACAATAATATCCCCAGTAACAAGCCAACCATTGTTCCGGCAAGAACGATAATCCATCCCTGGATAATAAAGATCCGCCCTATCAATTGTTTATCTGCACCTAATCCCTGAATGATGAATATATCCCTTTTCTTTTCGATCATCAGCATAGAAAGGGAACTAACCACATTAAAGGAGGCGATCAACAAAACAAAAGCCAGGATCATGAATCCGACCCATTTTTCAAATTTCAGAACCCGGTAATAAAATTCTTTTTGCTGATAGGCCGTTTTTACTTCAAACTGGGTACCGAATTTCATAGCAATCCTTTTCTGTACATTTTCAACATCCGCACCCGGTTTAACTTTTATTTCAATAGCTCCGACTATACTGTCATTCTCCAATAAATCACGGGCAAATGATAGCGGCACCAGTAAATAATTGACATCAATTTCTTCATCTACGGAAAATACACCGGAAGGATATATATACAATCTGTCATTAACAGCTTTTTCCGGATTAATTGAGACAGTACCCGTATTACGTATAGCAAAAAAACGGATAGGCGTGATAAAATGCAATCCGATATGCAGTTTAGCAGCCATACCTGCGCCAACAACAGCCTGTGGATTTTCATTGATCCAAAGCTGGTATTTCCCATCCAATATCATTTGATCAATTCCTGTTACCTCCTGATATTGGTCATCAACTCCCTTTACTACTGCAATTTCCTGTTGTTCTCCATATTGTACCAGTACATTTTCTTCTATGGTCTGTGAAAAGGCAAATATATCCGCATCTTCTTCCAGAAATTGTAATTTTTCAGCATCGATAACAAAACTTTTCCCTACCGATGCGGTAATTTTCAGATCCGGATCAAAATTACTGTATAATTTACGGGCCAAATCTTCAAACCCATTAAAAACCGACATTACGATCACCAGGGCCATGGTGCCTATAGCCACTCCAATTACGGATACCGCGGAAATAACATTAACAGCGTTATGTGATTTCTTAGCCAAGAGATAACGGCGGGCCACCAGGAAAGAAAAATTCATTCGGAAACAGTTTTGTTTGAGTACAAATCTATGGGTTTTTCTTTGTTTTATTATAAAAGATCACAAATTTTTATTCAAATACATACCGTTTGGTATCTTTTTTGTATTGAAATAAATAAATCTTCAATGAATCAGAACAAACACTAATCATATAAAATATTAGTAATTAGTGTTTTAAAAATATAGCTTGTTCTTTCTATAAAAATCTCAGCAAATATCTGATTGACCACTTGGCTTTAACACATCAAATACAATCTTAAATGACTGATTTAATAATAAATATATATTTTCTATACAGGAAGTAATAAAATAAAACATACTGCTTGGTATTTTTCATTTTTTTCTTACCTTGCAGACTTTATATACACCAAGAGATTTGACGATAATAATATCATTTTCAGCAATCAAAATATTGTAAAAATGGAAAATAAGGTTCAAGAAATTACAGAAAAAATTTATCAGGAAGGTGTCGAGAAAGGACAGGCCGAGGCCGAAAAAATCATCGAAAAGGCCAAAACAGAAAAAGAGGATATACTAAAAAAGGCCCGTCAGGATGCAGAAAAAATCATCACTGATGCCAAAAAGAATGCTGAAGAACTCAAGAAAAATACAGAGTCGGAATTGCAATTATATGCGGGCCGTGCTGTAGAAGCACTTAAAAGTGAAATCACCAATATGATCAACGATTCGATCATCGATTCCACTGTGAAAGAAACCGTAAATAGCGAATGGTTACAAAAGCTGATGCTTACTTTAGCCACGGAATGGATATCCAAGGAAAATATTATCATTCAAACCTCCGATGCCGAAGCATTACAGAAATATTTTGCCAAACAGGCAAAAGAAATGCTCGATAAAGGGATAAAAATTGAGCAGGTGAATGGTAAAAAAGGAACATTTTCTATACAACCTGCTGATGGCAGCTATAAGGTCCAATTCGGAGAAGAAGAATTTGCCTCTTATTTTAAAGAGTTTCTTCGTCCTCAATTGGTGAAGATGTTGTTCAAACAATAATTAACCTGAAAAACATTAACTTCATTTGAAGTTATTTTGTCAATTCAGTAATGGTTTGTCAAATATGAAATACTATTGTTTAATAGCCGGATTACCAGAAATCGAAATTGATGACAATAAATTGTCTATCAACATTTCCGATTTTAGGGAAGATTTGCGTTCTCAGTTATCAGATAAAGACAATCAATTAATTGATTTACTGTACACTCAGTATGACAATCAAAATCTATTAAGATACCTGAATGATAAAGATGCTGAATTGGATACGCGGGGAAATCTGACTAAAGAAGAACTTGAGGAGGGCATACGTCTGATCAGTGAAGATGAGGATCCGAAAAACAAGCATTTCCCACCATATTTTAAAACATTCATAGAGGAATTCAAAGAAACGCAAACCGCTGTTGAAAGTACGAGATGGGAAAACAGGATATCCGAATTGTATTACCAATGGGCTATGCAGAATAAGAACAAATTCGTATCCAAATGGTTCGAGTTCAATCTGAATCTGAATAATATCCTTACAGCATATACCTACCGGAAATATCAAATGGAAACTGAAGTGGTAGGTGATAATGAGGTAGCCCAATCCATCAGGGGTTCCAATCAACGTGACCTGGGGCTTACAGGAACAATCGACAATCTGGAGGAGCTGCAACGCATTGCTGATGAAAGTGATTTATTTGAGCGGGAAAAAAAGATCGATTTGTTGAAATGGTCATGGTTGGACGAAGAAACCTTTTTTGAATATTTTACTATTGAGCGTATTTTTGCCTATGTCATCAAATTAGGGATCATTGAACGCTGGGCAAACCTGGATCATGAAGAAGGTAAGAAAATATTCAGAGAACTGATTAACCGATTGAAAGAGTCTGTGGTAAAAGAGCAGGAATTATAAGAAAAGAATACACATGCGGAAAACAGTCATCATAATCTTATTAACCTTATGCGGATATTTATCTGCAAAAGATGTCGTTATCGAAAATCCGCCTTTCAGCGTAAGGACTGTGGAGCTTCTTGAAGTAGAAAAGATCACCATCACCGATACGGCAACCATCCTTTCGATGAAGGTTTTTACAAATCCGAATTGGTGGATACGTGTTGCAAAGGAAAGCACCTATATAGAAGCCGGATCGGTCAAGTATCCTGCACGGTATGCGGAAAACCTCACATTCGGGGAACAAACGTATTCGGATGACAAAGGCAACTATTCTTTTTCGCTGGTATTTCCGCCTATTGATAAAAAAACCGAATATGTCAACTTCAAATCAGACGGATGGATTATCTGGGACATAGAATTAAAACCTAAAAAGAAAAGGTCAATTACGCCTGTTCCGGAAGAGTTTGTCCGTGCGGCCCAAATAAAAGACGATAACAAACCTTTGGTCGCTCCTGCATGGAAGCAGGATACCGCTATATTTTCAGGCGTTTTTATTGGCTATAAACCCGATCTGGGGTACAAGGTTAATGT
Source organism: Bacteroidales bacterium (assembly GCA_031275285.1). Classification (NCBI taxonomy): domain Bacteria; kingdom Pseudomonadati; phylum Bacteroidota; class Bacteroidia; order Bacteroidales; species Bacteroidales bacterium. The sequence continues at coordinate 49,539 of JAISOY010000063.1, forward strand.
TTATGTAGACAATATACTGACCGACAATCAGGAAGAATACAACACAGACGTAAATGCCGACGGCACATTCTCTTTTCCGGTTCCCATGATAGTAAGCACACAGGTATTGTTTCGCGTTACGTATCATAATGATGAGAAGATACGCCTGAACGACTATATATTATTATCACCGGGTGAAAAGTCGGAGGTTTGCTTCCATCTGCCTCAATATTTCCGCAAAGATTCGAAATTACGGTATGATAAGGACGAAAACGCCCAATATCTTTATTTTGCAGGTGCAAACGCCGAAATCAATAATCTGACTTTTTTGTTTGATTTTCCAAAACTTGTGCAAAACATTAACGCCATAAAACAGGATGCCGCTATTGCTAATATGTCTGCTTCAGAGTATAAAGATTATATTCTGAAGGTCAGGGATGAAGGGTTAGAACAAATTGCCGGTTCAAAACAACTGACCCAAAAAGCAAAAGCGTTCTTTTCATTGGAATTGAAATACACGGCTGCTGATCGACTCTATTGGACAGCAAGTGTTATTGAGGGCGCCTATAAAAAAGCACACGGTATTGATTTCCAAGATCCTGTCCCGGACTCTGTCCGCCCTGTTTTAGATTCTGTTTTTTATTCATATTTAAGGGATCTGCCCCTCAATGACCCTGTTTCTTTGTATTTTCATACTTATGGAAGCATGGTTAATTCAACAAAATATATTGATATAAACAGAAAAAGAATTACGTTTTGGGCAGAAAACTTCCCGTTATTACTGGATGAAAATGTAGTTGACGACGAAGATATAGAAACCGCCAGACAAATAATAGCAGCCTCTCCGGCTTTTTGGGGCGCTGAACAGAGAAATGCTTATTCCGCTAAAGCCATCGAATTATTTAGAGAGATAGGAAGTTCAAAAAATCTAAATAGTGATCATTCGCAACAGGTATCAGCTTTTATCGAAAAATACGCCCAAAAGGAAATATCTTCTGAAGAAATCGGCGATCTTTTCCTTCAGATACATGAAATATTGTCTGCATTGCAAAAGGCTGAAGAAATAACGCAAGTCGAATATACATCATTTTACCAGCAATTGCCACAGCCACCCTCGCCGGATCAGGCTGTTCAAGAGGCTTTTTACGAAAAATACAATGAAACAGCCAACGAACTCAGCAAATTGCATAAAGTGAGAAAACAGCAAAAAATGCTCGGCATCCAGGACGGATTCTTTTACGATTTGATGAAGGTTCAGTACCTGAGTAGTTCTTTTGAAGAAAATACGCCCTTGTCAGAAAATGGTATTGAAGAACTGAAAAGCATGAAAGAACCGTTTTATGCGCAATACTTGTCGGAAAAAAACGAGCAGTTGATTGCACGTAACGAAAAGAACAGAGTCAAACAGAACTATCGTGTCCATGATGTTGCAGGAAAGGAAAAAGATGAACTTTTTGAATCCGTTATCGGAAAGGAAAAAGGTAAAGCGGTGTTTATCGACTTCTGGGCTACCTGGTGCGGCCCTTGCCGCAGCGCTAATGTACAGTTTACGCCGGTAAAAGACACATTCGACCCCGATAAAGTAGCTTTTGTGTATCTTACCAATGAGTCATCACCTGAAGTAACCTGGCAAAACATGATTCCCGATTTGTCGGGCGAGCATTACCGCCTCACCAGTGCACAGTACGATTATCTCAAACAAAGGCTGGATGTTCAGTTCAACGGAATTCCTTCATATCTGATTCTTGACAGAAGCGGAAACAAATCTTTTTTTACGACAGGATTTCCCGGCGCCAACGAAATGAAGAATAAAATTAACGAAGCTTTAAATAAAAACTGATATTCGTTCAAACGAAATAAATAAAATAGCAAAAATGGCAACAAAAGGAATTGTGAAAGGAATTGTGTCCAATCTGGTTACGGTTGAAGCAGACGGACCTGTGTTGCAAAACGAAATATGTTATATCCATACAGGCGGGGATAGACTGATGGCCGAAGTAATTAAGGTAATCGGTAAAAACGCCTTTGTACAGGTATATGAAAGTACACGGGGATTAAAAGTCGGTGCTGAAACTGAATTTGCCGGACACATGCTTGAAGTAACCCTGGGACCCGGTCTTTTATCCAAAAATTATGATGGTCTGCAAAACGATCTTGATAAGATGGAAGGTACGTTCCTGAAACGAGGAGATTACACCTTTCCGCTGGATGAGAAGAAAGTATGGGATTTTAAGCCTCTTGCCCAGAAAGGAGATACTGTTAAAGCCGGAAGCTGGATCGGGGAGGTAGATGAAAACCTGCAACCACATAAAATAATGGTACCTTTTGTTTTGGAGGGAACTTATACCATCAAAAAAATAGCGGAAGCTGGGCAATATACTATTTATGATAAAATAGCCACGATCACCGACGGGTCCGGAAAAGACATCGAGTTGGATATGGTTCAGAAATGGCCGGTCCGTAAGGCTATTACCGTATATAAAGATAAACCCCGTCCGTTCAAATTACTCGAGACAGGTGTCCGCGTTATTGATACCGCCAATCCTATTGTTGAAGGCGGAACAGGTTTTATTCCGGGAGCTTTCGGCACAGGAAAAACTGTGTTACAACATGCCATTTCCAAACAAGCCGAAGCGGATATAGTGATTATGGCTGCTTGCGGTGAACGTGCCAATGAAGTAGTGGAAATTTTCGCCGAATTCCCGCATCTCGAAGATCCTCATACCGGTCGTAAATTGATGGAACGTACCATTATTGTTGCCAATACATCTAACATGCCTGTAGCTGCCCGTGAAGCATCAGTATATACAGCAATGACTATTGGGGAATATTACCGCAGTATGGGATTGAAGGTTTTACTGATGGCGGACTCAACATCCCGTTGGGCACAGGCCTTGCGTGAAATGTCCAACCGTCTGGAAGAATTACCGGGTCCCGACGCCTTCCCGATGGACTTATCGGCCATCATTTCCAATTTTTACGGAAGGGCCGGCTATGTAATTCTGGACAATGATCAAACAGGCTCCATCACATTTATCGGAACGGTATCTCCGGCCGGAGGTAATCTGAAAGAACCTGTAACCGAAAACACACAAAAAGTAGCCCGTTGCTTCTACGCACTGGAGCAAGACCGCGCCGATAAAAAAAGATACCCTGCAGTAAACCCTATTGACAGTTACTCAAAATATCTTGAATATCCCGAATTCTCGGAATATATCAGGGAACGGATATCATCTGACTGGATCGGAAAAGTCAATGAACTGAAAACACGCATGCAACGTGGAAAGGAAATCGCCGAACAGATCAATATCCTCGGAGATGACGGTGTTCCTGTTAGTTACCACATTACTTACTGGAAATCGGAATTAATCGATTTTGTCATACTCCAACAGGATGCATTCGACAAGATCGATTCGATAACCTCTATTGAACGTCAGAAATACATGCTCGAATTGATCATGCGCATTTGTCATGCTGATTTTGAATTTTCATCATTTACCGATGTAATGGATCATTTTAAAAAAATGATCAACGTCTGCAAACAAATGAACTATTCCGAATTCAAATCAGATGAATTTGATGCCTTCGAAAAGGAATTACATGCATTGGTTAACGAAAAAGCAGTATAAAACACACCATTCATAGTCATAAAAAGAATTAATACCGATTGACATGGCAAAAGCATTTCAGAAAATATACACACAAATCAGCCAGATAACAAAAGCTACCTGTATGTTGAAAGCAACAGGTGTCGGATATGATGAGCTGGCAACCGTGGATGGCGTTTTAGCCCAGGTGGTAAAGATCAACGGAGATGAAGTAACATTACAGGTATTCCAGGGTACGGAGGGTATCCGTACCAATGCCGAAGTTGTATTTTTGGGAAAATCCCCCACATTGAAAGTAGGATCTCAACTGGCAGGACGATTTTTTAACGCTTTCGGTGACCCTATTGACGGAGGTGCCGTACCCGAAGGTGAAGAACGTGAGATCGGCGGCCCGTCCGTTAACCCGGTACGCCGGAAACAACCATCGGAACTGATTGCCACCGGTATGGCCGGTATCGACCTGAACAATACATTAGTAACAGGACAAAAAATTCCCTTTTTTGCAGACCCCGACCAACCTTTTAACCAAGTAATGGCAACTGTTGCTTTACGTGCTGAAACAGATAAGATCATCCTTGGCGGTATGGGATTGGCCAATGATGATTACCTGTATTTTAAAAATGTTTTCAGTAACGCAGGATCGCTTGACCGTATCATCAGTTTTGTAAATACGACCGAAGATCCGCCTGTTGAGCGTTTGCTGATTCCGGATATGGCACTGACTGCTGCTGAATATTTTGCTGTTGATAAGAATGAAAAGGTTTTGGTATTGCTCACCGATATGAGTTCTTATGCTGATGCCCTGGCCATCGTTTCCAACCGTATGGATCAAATCCCTTCGAAAGATTCCATGCCGGGATCACTTTATTCTGATTTGGCAAAAATATATGAAAAGGCCGTCCAGTTCCCGGATGGCGGTTCTATCACTATTATTGCCGTTACGACTCTTTCGGGCGGTGATATCACACACTCCGTTCCGGATAACACCGGATATATTACGGAAGGCCAGTTATTTCTCCGCCGGGATAGTGACATTGGAAAAGTCATCGTCGATCCTTTCCGCAGTCTTTCCCGTCTGAAACAATTGGTCATCGGGAAAAAAACACGCGAAGACCATCCTCAAGTAATGAATGCTGCCGTACGTTTATATTCGGATGCAGCCAATGCAAAAACCAAGCTCGAAAATGGTTTTGACCTGAGTAATTACGACGAACGGACATTGGCTTTTGCCAAAGATTACTCCAATAACCTGCTGGCTATTGATGTCAATATCAATACTACGGAAATGCTGGACGAAGCATGGACGTTGTTTGCCAAACACTTTAAACCGGAAGAAGTGAATATAAAGAAGGAGTTGGTGGATAAATACTGGAAAAGTAATTGAAAATGGAGAATGGAAAATTGAAAATGGGCTTAGCATCATTTATCAATTTTCAATATTGAATAATCAATTAAAAGATGGCCATAAAATTCCAATATAATAAGACCTCTCTTCAGAACATTGAAAAGAATCTGAAGATGCGACAGCGTTCACTGCCTACCATTAAAAGCAAGGAAAGTGCTTTACGGATGGAAGTAAAACGGGCCAAAGACGAAGCGCGTACATTGAAAGCAAAACTCGAGGAGGAAATCAATTCATATGAAAAAATGGCTGCTCTCTGGAATGAGTTCGATCCGTCACTCATTTCAGTGCAGGACGTACAACTATCGGCTAGAAAAGTAGCCGGAATACGTATCCCCATATTGGAAGATGTACTCTTCACTGTCAGGCCGTTCAGCCTGTTTAATCAGCCTAAATGGTACCTTGATGGTATCCACCTGTTACAATCACTGGCAAAAACAGGGATTGAATATGAATTTTGCAAAATGAAAATCGATTCGCTGGAATATGCCCGGAAAAAAACAACACAAAAAGTAAATCTGTTTGAAAAAGTCCAGATACCCGGATACGAAGATGCGATCCGAAAGATCAAAAGATTTATGGAAGATGAAGAAAATTTATCGAAGTCATCCCAAAAGATCATGAAATCGCGTCAGTCTGCAATAGAAAACAATGTTTGACTTTCAATAACATTCATCATCATCAATATGAAGAAGTATGATTGAGAAAATGAAAAAATATAGTTTCCTGATTTATTATAAAACTTATAATGAATTTCTGGAAAGTATCCAGCAAGCAGGTGTTGTACACATTGTTGAAAAGCAAAAGGGTATCCCTGACGATGCCGTTGATTTGCGCCAACAACTGAAAACAGCCGATCTGCTGAAAAACAATATCCGCATGATGAAGCGGAGGGTCAATGAACAAAAAGAAGCAACCGCTCATCCTATCAATCCCCAGATAGACGGCCTTACTATCCTGAATACATGCGAACAATTGAAAACCCAGCAGGAGCAACTGAGAAACAAGCAGCAAGGTTTGCAGAAAGATATTGAAAATATGTCCGTATGGGGAGATTTCGATCTGGACATACTCAAAAAATATGAAAAGGCCGGATTACAAATAAATTTCTATTCGTGCAGGGAACGCGAATTCAAACCTGAATGGAATGATCAATTCGATGTGGTCAGAATTGCCATGGTGGGTTCTATCGTATATTTCATCACCATTACCAAATCAGGATCCGAAGAAGAACCCGATGCAGAAAAGATAAGGCTTTCAAATCTGTCTCTCGGAGATTTAAGATGCGCTTTAACTGATGCGAATACCCAGATTGAAAGTATAGAACAACAGTTAAACCTGTTGTCCGTTGAACATCTCAATGACCTGATTGAGGCACAACGACAAGTAAGCGAAAGTATCGACGTATCAAAGGTACACCTGCATACCGAAAAGAAAGCAGATGACAAATTGATCCTTCTGGAAGGATGGGTACCTGAGGTAAAAGAACAGGGTCTGATCGATGCTCTTGATAGTCAGGATGCCTATTACACCAGTAAAGAACCGGATAAAGACGATAAATCTGTGCCTATTTTATTAAAAAATAATAAAGTGGCACGTTTATTCGAACCGATCGGAGAACTGTATGATCTTCCCAACTATTATGAGTTGGATCTTACGGCTTTCTTTGCTCCGTTTTACATGTTATTTTTCGGACTTTGCCTTGGAGATGCCGGATACGGGCTCTTATTGTTTCTTGTCGGGATATTTGCCCGTCCAAAAGTAAAGCCATCCATGAAACCGATACTATCACTGGTTACATGGCTAGGTGCGGCTACTATGGTCTGCGGAACCATCAGCGGGACTTTCTTTGGGATCGGACTGCTCAATGTCAACTGGCCATGGCTTACTTCGTTCAAAAAGTTCATGCTCGATTCAGACCAATTATTCCTTCTGGCTTTAATTCTTGGTGCCATACAAATCATTTTCGGTATGATTATTAAAGCCATCGGTCAGGTACGCCGCTATGGTTGGGCTTATTCATTGGAAACCTGGGGCTGGTTGATCCTTTTTTTGGGTGGAGGGGGATTACTCCTTCTTACCAAAAAATCCTTACTCTCAGCAGATACAGCCAAATACATCTGTTATGGAGTTGTAGGTGTAGCTGTATTGTTTATCTTCCTGCTCAATACTCCGGGAAGAAATCCATTTATCAATTTCGGAACCGGTTTATGGAACACGTATAATATGGCCACCGGATTACTGGGCGATTTGTTATCCTATATTCGTCTTTTTGCACTAGGTATCTGTGGTGCCGTATTAGGATTTGCATTCAATGACCTGGCATTAAGCCTGAGTGGTGATATTCCGGTATTAAGTCAGATTATCATGCTTGTTATCCTTTTGATAGGGCATTCTCTGAATATCTTCATGAGCGGTCTGGGTGCTTTCGTTCATCCGATGCGTCTAACTTTCGTCGAATTTTATAAGAATGCAGGATTTGAAGGTGGAGGAAAAAAATACAAACCATTTAAACATATAGTCACTGAATAATAATAACACAATCAATTAGAAATAATAATTTAAATTTATAATTATGTCACCTATTCTTTTAGCTTATATTGGTATTGGCCTGATGATCGGGCTGTCAGGGATCGGAAGTGCTTTTGGGGTGTCCATTACCGGGAACGCTGCAGTCGGAGCGCTGAAAAAGAATCCGGATGCTTTCGGTAATTACATGGTATTAAGCGCATTGCCCGGAACGCAAGGATTATATGGTTTTTTGGGCTATTTCTTGCTGCAAAACTATCTCGTAGCTGATATTACTATGTTCCAGGGAGCGGCAATATTCGGAGCCGGCCTTGCTTTAGGCCTGGTCTGCCTGATCACAGCCTATCGTCAGGGACAAGTTTGCGCTAATGGTATCGCCGGAATTGGTGCCGGTTATGACGTTTTCGGTAAAACACTTATTTTAGCTGTATTCTCAGAATTATATGCTATTGTAGCTCTTGCCGCAACCTTTATGATTGGAAGAACTTTGTAAAAAGCCTTTTCTTAAAAGTACCATAAAAAAGGTGTCTCCGAAATGAGATGCCTTTTTTTATGAGTTGTTTTTGTGTTTCCCATAAATCTTACTTTGTTTCTTATTTTCTGATACACATCATTTTTCACACCGGTAAATAGCTCTACATTTGACCAGATTTAGTGAACAATCATAAGATGAAAACAGAGTTAGAAAAATGTATGGATGGAGAATGGTACGATTGTCATCATCCCATTTTCATCGAATTTAAGGCAAACGCCCGGAAACTCCTGACTCAATATAACACCCTGCCCTATGATGATAAAACGGACAGGCGTGATTTAATAAAAAAACTACTGGGTAGCGTAGGTAGTAATGTGTCTATAGGTAATCCTTTTATTTGTGACTATGGTCGAAATATTCACATAGGCAACAATGTATCGGTGAATATGAATTGTACCTTCGTGGATTGCAATAAGATAACAATAGGAAATAATATACTGATTGCTTCTAATGTACAGATATACACAGCTGCTCACCCTATAGAACTAAATGACAGGTTAACACCGGATTGGAATGAAGAAAGTTCCAGCTATTTTTGCCGGACTTTTGCTCTTCCGGTCGCCATAGAAGACGGCTGCTGGATCGGCGGAGGAGTTATCATTGTACCTGGAGTAACTATTGGTCAAGGCTCTGTTATTGGAGCGGGAAGCGTAGTAACCAAGGATATTCCTGCCAATAGTCTGGCTGTAGGGAACCCTTGCAGAGTAATTCGTAAATTAAATGGAGGACAAAATAATGATTCAACTGATTGCATTTGACCTGGACGGAACCATAGCAGATACCATTCCTATATGTATCGACGCTTTTAGAGAAGCGGTATCACCATATTTCGGAAGGGAACTATCCGAAAAAGAGATCATCCAGACTTTCGGATTAAACGAAGAAGGAATGATAAAAAAAGTGATTGATAAAGATTGGAAAAATGCATTGGAGGATTTTTATACCCAATATCAAAAAATGCATGTCCGGTGTCCTGATCCGTTTGAGGGAGCCAAAGAATTGATCCTCCAGTTAAAAGCCCACCATCTTATAGTAGGCCTGATTACAGGAAAAGGAGAAAGAAGTTGCCGGATCACCCTGCAACAATTCGGAATGGAAAACTACTTTGATTTTATTGAGACCGGCTCCCCTGACAAAAACATAAAATCAGAAGCGCTAATCAACTGTCGAAACCAATATCACTTATCATCGGACGAACTGGTATACATAGGAGATACTGTTTCTGATATATTATCCTGTAAACAGGCCGGAATACAATGCTTATCTGCCGGATGGGCCACATCCGCCGAATCAGATCAACTACAGAAATATAATAAAGGATATGTGTTTCAGACTATTGACTCCCTGAAAGAGTATATTTTTCATAAAATCCAGATCGGGTAAATCAGATAAAGAAATAATTTAAACTAAAATAAGACTGATAATGATTCATATAAGTAATATAAAACAACTAATGTTATACTTTCTGAACGTAATCAACTTTATCAATGCGACTTAAGAAAACAATAAATAGCACAGAGTGCTTAATTTCAATCACAATATGATCAATACTATATTTTTTGATTTAGATGGTGTAATTATTGATTCCGAACCAATACACGCCAAAGCTAAAAAACTTACATTGGATGAATACGGAATAGGTTATCCTGCTTCGATTTTTGACGATTTCATAGGACTAACCGATGAGGATTTCTTTAAATATGTTTCCGTAGAATTAGAGAAAAAAAATCGTCCTTTTGAAATATTATTGCAAAAGAAACAGGAGTTATTTATTGAATTACTACCTGAAATGAAGTTTGTTGACGATTTTTTACTATTCTACCAGGAAATAAAAAATAAAGGCATGAAAACGGCACTGGTAAGTTCAGTATCGACATACACATTCGAATTGGTAGATAAAAATTTCAATATAAGCCACTTATTCGACTTACTGGTGACCAAAAAGGATACCGTTCATCATAAACCCCATCCGGCCCCTTATATCAAAGCATTACAAAAACTACCGGCTTCCATAGAAAGTACCATTGTCATTGAAGATTCGCCGAATGGAATTACTTCTGCAAAGAAAGCAGGGTGTAAAGTTTTTGCATTAACCACTTCTTTTGGAGCTGAAAAATTGACAGAAGCAGATGAAATTTTTGGAAGTTATATGGAATTGTCAGGAAAACTTGGGCTTACATACGATTAACAATATTATAAAGCCCCGGCACGTACCCGGCTTAATGATTCGGGAGCCATCAGTAAATAAGACGATATATGGTTTACAGAAGCCCTTTTGGCTACTTCAGGATATTCCTTTATGAATCTTTCATATCGTTCCCTTGCCGTTTCAAAACGCCAGGAATCAGCTTTCTGCTGAGAGATGATCAACCCTGATTCTAAAATACTGATATGTAATTTGGCTATATTGGGAAATTGAAGGGACAATGTTTTCAGGCTGTTGTTGGGTATAGTGTAGATAACACTTGGCTCCAGAGCTTCTATCATCAGGCTTGTAGGTTGATCCCGGAACAAACTCACTATACAAAAGGCAAGTGTACTGCCTTCACAAGTAAAATGTTCCGTTACGTCATGCCCTTTTTTATAGTAGAATTGCCTTATCATACCGGATCTCACATAGATAAAATCCTTGGCAACAGCCCCTTGCTTCAAATATAATTCTCCTTTTTCCAGTTCTCTGTAACCCATGACTGACGCTATTTGCTGCAAGTCGTCAGTAGAAAGTTGCACGTCATACTTATCGGCAATAATTCCAGCGATATCTAAAGTTGATTCCATTAAATTGAATTAGCTTATTTTCAAACAGAAAAGAGCAAAAAGGATGATCAGGAAAAATCGTCCGATGCCCACAGATAAAAAAAATATTTATGATAAGGTAAAACCACAATTCTAAACGAACCTACAATATGATTATTCTGTATCTGAATCCCACCTGTATAAGGCTTGATTTAT
>JAISOY010000064.1 GCA_031275285.1 Bacteroidales bacterium
GGAAGCGGGCACCAGTCCTGCAAAGTGAAGGGGCAAGCCGGAAGCTGTCTGAGCCGTAAGGCGAACTTAGCGGAGCGATCTCACCGAAGGTAGTTCTTCCGGCGTCCCGTAGCGTGCAGCGGCTGGTCGCTGAGGAAACAAGCCTTGATTTTTACTCACCATTGATAATTTATATGGTGTTCGTGAAACCGCTTCGCTCAGTTGCTTCTTTTTATCAAGAAAAAGAAGAGTATAAAATGATTTCATATATGTATGATATAATTTTGAACAATTACTTATGACACTAATTGTTTGGTATTATTGATGACACTGTTTGGTTATTGTGTTTTTTGTAAGCAAGTTTTCGATATATTCATATACACAATACAACAGAATTTTGTACTTTTGCGATTCGAAAAAAGAAGGTCTTTTTCTTTTGGACAGAACAAATAGTAATTCAGTAAATTAATCATCAATTTATAAGTAAATATAGTTATGGGACAAATCATTAAAATAGTAGGTCGTCAGGTACTTGACTCACGTGGCAATCCTACAGTAGAAGTGGATGTTTACACTTCAAGCGGAAGTACAGGCCGTGCTATCGTTCCTTCCGGAGCATCAACCGGTGTTCATGAGGCTGTTGAATTACGTGATAACGACAAAGGCCGTTATATGGGTAAAGGAGTTTTACAGGCCGTGAATAATGTCAATACCGTTTTGAACGATGAATTGACGGGTATGTATGTAACCGACCAGAATGCTATTGATGCCCGTATGCTCGAGTTGGACGGAACACCGAACAAAGGTAACCTGGGTGCTAATGCGATTTTAGGTGTTTCCCTGGCAGTAGCAAGAGCAGCAGCACAGGTAACAGGACAGGAATTATACCGTTATGTCGGAGGAGTGAATGCCAATACACTTCCTATTCCCATGATGAACATCCTTAACGGAGGTTCGCATGCTGATAACAGCATCGATTTCCAGGAATTCATGATCATGCCTGTAGGTGCTGCTAATTTTTCCGAAGCTTTGCGTATGGGAGCTGAAGTTTTCCATCACCTGAAGTCGGTATTGAAAGCAGGAGGATATTCAACCAATGTAGGTGATGAAGGCGGTTTTGCTCCTAACCTGAAATCAAACGAAGAAGCGGTTACTGTTATTCTTCAGGCTATTGAAAAAGCCGGTTATAAACCGGGTGAAGATATTTATCTGGCGCTTGATCCCGCCTCATCTGAATATTATCTGACAGATGAAAAAGTATACCATTTCAAAAAATCCAACGGAGATAAATTAACTCCTGCGCAAATGGTAGACTACTGGAAAAACTGGACCAGCAAATACCCCATCATTTCTATCGAAGACGGGATGGCTGAAGATGATTGGGATGGTTGGAAATTATTGACCGATACCATTGGAGATAAAGTTCAGCTGGTGGGTGATGATTTGTTTGTAACCAATACAAAACGTCTGGCTATGGGAATTGAAAAGAAAGTGGCCAATTCCATCCTTGTAAAAGTAAACCAGATCGGTTCTCTTACCGAAACCATCGATGCTGTAAATATGGCTTACCGTTCATCATATACAGCCATTATGAGCCATCGTTCAGGTGAGTCGGAAGATACGACCATTGCAGATTTAGCAGTAGCATTGAACACCGGACTGATCAAGACCGGATCTGCTTCACGTTCCGATCGGATCGCTAAATATAACCAACTGCTTCGTATTGAAGAAGGTTTGGGTAATGATGCCCGTTATTGGGGTAAAGACTATAAATATGCCCGGTAAGCATATTTTTGATATGATGAAGGCCGTCTCATTATTTTGAGGCGGCCTTTTTTTGTAAAATACGTATTGTTTTTGTTTATATGATATTGTAGGTAAAAAATTTGTTTACATTTTTATGGGATTTTGTATTACCTTTTTACACTTCACAAAACTTGCCGTGGCAAATGCCGGGGGATAATTACAGTTCAGTATGCCAATCGATGCTGAAAGGTCCATCATATTGTTTGCGAAGGAACTGATAGATATTTGCACGAGCATAGACTTCAGTGGTCGGATCGTCGATTCTTTCGCCCGACCAGTAGCAATAACCCAGTAGATAGCTAGTCATCATATCATCCCAGCTAGTGTATATCGACTGCATTTTTTTACCTGCTTTGGAGCACCATTCTAAAGCTTCCTCATAAGAGATATAATTACATAGGTAACCATATCCACATAAAAGTATGAGCCGGCATAAATCCCAGGCCCAGATACCTTTATCACCGCAAGTCTGCTGGATATGAGTAAATAGCTCATTGTCAAATTTTTCCTTATCTGATTCATATTCTTTGGCAGCCCGGCCGTTATACAGGCTCGCCAGCATTTCCTTAAAGTCGTGTTCATTATTAAGCCCCCAACTTTCGTACAGGATCTCTTTTGTATCTTCGTAGGAATCGGAGTTGGGGTAATAGCCGCCAAAAAGTTCTGGGTCTTGCTCCGCAGATACTCTTAAAACAACACATGTAGCATTGAACCACCTGACTCTAAGGGGCAGTTCGTCCTTCTTTTTACGTACTACACTCCATTCGTTTTTGAACAACTTCTCAAATTTTGCCGATAACCCTTCAAAAACATCATCTTCCAGCTCATACCAGTTATCCTCACCCTCTTCCGCGAACTCGATCATCGTCGTGCGGCAAGGTACATTTTCCGAAAAAGGCTCTTTGATATAAGCATTAAAAATATCTTTCAACGGGATGGTATCTTTATCTCCGTTCAACTCAATGTGGATCGAATCATCAAATACCGCCACATAACTACGGTATTTCTTAAATACGTTTTTCTTTACGGGCGTCCCCTCAAGTTCGAAAATAAGTTTACTCATTATGCTATATCTTTTTATACATTATTCCACCATCGATCGGTGGGTTTGTCAGGGATTAGTATTTATTTCATTAAACTCATATTTATCTTTATCTATGTTGTATCCCAATGAATAAGTTCTGCCTTTTTCAACATAAATAGTTATTTCTCTTGGCGCTATATTGAAATTCTCATAACCTGTCACAGAAAATGCATCTGTCTTTGCCCAATGGTATTGAACCCCTATTGTATATTCTCCCTGAAACAGATAGAATCCTTGTCTCGTTATTTCATAAAAAGGGGTTGGTTCTTTACTATTTATACTGTATACTGTCAGCGTACCCATAGAATCAGGTTTGAGGTATACCTTTACAGCGTCTTTATTGTCATGTTCAAAAATTGCCTGTTTCTCCTTTCTTTTCCTAAGATGAATCAGTAGAAATGGTATATAAACAAAAAGAATAAGAAAAATCACCCAAAACAGTATCCTGCCGTTTAATCCTGTTGTCAATGTTTCTATCAATTCTTTCATTAATCTTTTTCAACTTAAAAATATGATTAAATGGAAACATATTCCAATGATACTTATCTTCAAAAAGTGTCTTCCCCCTCGTCGACAAATATAGTGAAAGCCGAGAGGCAAAATCAAGCTTGCTTGAAATTTTGTCCGAGGTGCCTCCTATATTATACAAAGATAGTGAAAACCGAGGACAGAGTGTCGAACTTGTTCGTAATCTTTGCCGTGGTGCATCCTATATTATACAAAGATAGTAAATATCTGGAGAGTTGCCTGAATTACCCTCTTAAACCTTCTCCTTTGTCAGTTTGGGATTTTATGGCGGACCTGTTATGAAGGCTGATGGTTTGCACCACTTTCTGATATTTCTGCCTGAAACAGCCGATGATATTCTGTCCTTTGAGGGAAAATCAGAGTTTACCGGGATGATGGATGGTCAGGTTCTTACCCGATCTTCAATTGGATATCAATAGCTTTAAAATAATGTTAGAGCTTCGGGTTGAGAATTAAAATGGATAAGTCCAATTGACTGTAATTTCCGAAAGATTATAAGTATCTTTGCAAGTGTAATAAAATGAAGTAAATATGAAAAAAGAAGTCATTTTTGTATTGTTAAACCGTTTTGCCGATTGGGAAGCTGCACATACCGCCGTTTGCTTAAATACAGGTGTAAAACCCGGAAGACCGGTTAAATACATCGCAAAAACCCTCTCACTCTCCAAAGAACCCATAGTTTCTATCGGTGGATTTAGGATTTTACCGGATTACGACATCTATACTTTGCCCGAAGATTACGCCGGATTGGTGCTAGTGGGCGGAGATAACAACTGGTTCTCGCCCGAAGCGGAATCCTTAGTTCCTTTAGTGGAAAAAATGATTCGGGAAAATAAGTTGGTTGCCGGAATTTGCAATGCTTCGGTTTTTCTCGGTAAACACGGATTTCTCAATCATGTAAAGCACACGAGCAATATGCTCGAATATTTGAAAAATACGGCAGGCGAAAAATATACCGGTGATGCGCATTATATCGGAAAAAAAGCCGTCCGCGATGGTAATATCGTTACCGCTAACGGAACTGCTCAGTTGGAATTTTGTCGCGAAATATTATATGTACTGAATGCAGATGAGCCGGAAATAATTGAAGAAAGTTATTTATTTTACAAAAATGGATTCTTATTGAATGGAGAATGACCTTTTCCCCAACCCCTTTCCACAAGAGAAGGGAGAAAGTTCCCTTTAGGGAGCATTCTCGGTAAAAAAATGAGAAAACTACCATTCTAGAGAGAAAACTTCTAATTTTGGATTAGAAGTCACTTTAGGATAATAATGCATTTTGTCAAGTCCAATTAGGACAAAAAGTAAATAATCTGTATAGTTTTTCAGGACAAGTCAGTTCAAAGTTCATTACTTTGCAATGTCCCGGATAAAGTGAGAAAAGAATTTACAACATGTTATTCCATATTATTCTATCTATATTTTTGAATGTTACTTATGGAAAAATAATCAACTATAAAATATCGGATATGTAGATTTTGTATCAGGTAAGGATCAGATACTATATGTAATCTCTGAAGTTTTTTGTATGTTTGCCTTTATTAAGTAATACCAATAAATTGATGTTGCATTTAATGAATGTAACCGATTCGATCAATGCAACTTAAGAAAGCAATAAATAGCACTATGTGCTTAAAATTAATTCCATGAAATTACAATTTTACTTAACGATTATCCTTTTATTACTGTTGTCGGGCTGTATGGGTGATACCCCCATTGATTATAAAAACCACTCTACTTACCTTCTCTGGTATGATCATCCCGCCAGGCGATGGGAAGAGAATTTACCATTAGGTAATGGACGGTTAGGGTTAATGTCTGACGGGCAAATAAAAAAAGAAACCATAATACTCAATGATATTACACTATGGTCGGGAGGTCCTGAGGATCCAAATAATCCTGAAGCAGCTAAATACTTACCTCAGATACAAAAATTATTGTTTGAGGGAAAGAATGACCAGGCTCAGGAACTTGTGTACAAAACCTTTGTATGTAAGGGAAAAGGTTCAGGAGGAGGACGTGGAGCGAATGTTCCATACGGTAGTTATGAGTTATTGGGTAAATTACATATTGATTATCATTATCCTGAAGACGATTTTCAGGTGAAAAATTATCGCAGGTTACTGTCTTTAAATGATGCTGTAGCAAGGACATCTTATGTGCTGGATGATGTAAAATATTCCCGGGAATATTTTACCAGTTTTAAAGATGATGTGATCGTGATCCGTTTGTATGCATCCGAAAGCGGTAAGTTGAATTTTAATGTAGGCATTGACAGGCCACAGGCATTTGAGGTGAGTGTCAAAGGTGATGAGCTTCTGATGTCCGGACAGTTGAACAATGGTACGGATGGTAATGGAATGCGCTATAATGCCAGGGTAGGAGTGAAGCTGGTCGGTATGGGAAAGGTGAGTACGGAAGGTAAGCAATTACAAATATCCGGTGCTCAGGAAGCGATATTAATTATTTCTGCGACAACAGATTATAAAGATACTAATTTTGACCGTAAATGTCAGGACCTGTTAGATAAAGCATTGGCTCAGGAAAAATATACAACCATGAAGGCCCAGCATACAGGAATATATCAGGGTTTGTTCGACAGGGCTAGTCTGACATTGAAACCTCATAACGGGAGGGATACAATTCCTACGGACCGAAGGTTACTGGCATTTGCTTCTAATCCGGCAGATAACGGATTAATGGAGTTATATTTCCAGTATGGTAGATATTTGTTGATATCCAGTACAAGGCAGGGATTATTACCACCGAATCTTCAGGGACTTTGGGCGAATACGATCAATACTCCCTGGAATGGGGATTATCATATGAATATCAATGTGCAGATGAATCATTGGCCTGCGGAAATTACCAATCTGGCTGAATTACATCTTCCCTTGTTGCGGTTAACCGGAAGTTTGGTAGAACCAGGGAAAAAAACAGCCAAAGCATTTTATAATGCCGATGGATGGGTAGCACATATGATGACCAATATCTGGGGGTTCACAGCGCCGGGGGAGCATCCTTCCTGGGGCGCAACCAATACGGGAGGGGCCTGGTTATGTGCACACATTTGGGAGCATTACGATTATAATCGTGATGAAAAATATCTTCAACGGGTATATCCCATATTAAGAGGGGCATCGGAATTTTTCCTGAGTATATTGGTCACAGAACCCAAACATGGCTGGTTGGTCACTGCTCCGACAACTTCACCGGAAAACGCATTTTATATGCCGGGGACAAAAAAAGCAGTGAATATTTGTATGGGATCAACCATGGATAATCAGTTGGTGCGTGAACTTTTTGAGAATACAATACAGGCTTCTGTTATACTGGAAACAGACCCGGATTTACGGGAAAAGTTACAACAGGCAGTAATGCAATTACCTCCTAATCGTGTAGGAAGTGATGGCCGGTTGATGGAATGGTTAGAGGAATATGAAGAAGTAGAACCGCATCACAGGCATGTATCACATTTATACGGATTACATCCCGGAAACCAGATAACTCCTTTGACGACTCCGGATCTTGCCGAGGCTGCAAGGGAAACCCTGAAACGGAGAGGGGATGGAGGAACCGGATGGTCAAGGGCGTGGAAAATTAATTTCTGGGCGCGTCTTGGTGACGGAAATCATGCATATGTACTGCTTCGTAATTTATTGACACCAACGTATAATGCTGATTTTGATTACTCGAACCGGGGAGGAACCTATCCTAATTTGTTTTGTGCACACCCTCCGTTTCAAATTGATGGTAATTTCGGTGGATGTGCCGGAATTGCGGAAATGTTTTTGCAAAGCCATGCAGGAATGATAGACTTGTTGCCGGCTTTACCTGATTTGTTCTCCGATGGTTCATTTGACCGTTTTCGGGCCCGGGGAGGTGCGGAAGTCAGTGCTGCCTGGAAAGACGGTAGTTTAACATCAGCACAGGTCAGGGCGATGGTGGATAATGATTTTAAGATAAGATTTCCGGTAACAGAAAAAAAGATGAGCTATGAGATAGACAAAAAAGTTTTGGAAAATGTCATAGCTGAAAATGGAATAATTGAAGTTAAAATGAAAAAAGGAGAAGTGTTGCAGATTTTATTTTCAGGAGATCAGGATACAACAGAATAAATATTTGTCTATAAAATTCCCTTTTTCAAAAAATCCCTGAATTCTTCAACATCCTTGGTATATCCCATTTTTGCAATAGTTTCGCCTTTTATATCAAGAATGACATAATATGGGATAGTATTGATCTGGTACCGGGTGATTTGTAGATCAGCATTTTTTTGTCCCATCGTTTTCTTTACTTTTCCATCGAAAGAAGAAGTAATATGTTCGTCTTCGGGTAAGGTTGTAGTATCATCAGTATATAAGGCGAGTAATACAAACCGTTGGTTCATTAAGTTCAGGGCTTCAGCGTCCGGCCATATATTCGCTTCCATTTCCTTGCATTTGGCACAGGCATGCCCTTTAAAAATAAGCAACACCGGTTTATTTTGCTCTTTTGCACAGTTGAATGCCTCATCATAATCAAAATAACCCTGTAAACCTAACGGCCAGCTGAGATTAGCATGATCACTGTATTTTGGGATTCCGCATAAATGGTTTTCAGGCTGATAGGATATGATTTGCTGGGATATTCCCATGCGATCATTTTTGGCAGCGGGGAGTAACCCGGAAATCGCTTGCAGGGGTGCTCCCAATAATCCGGTAAACAAATACATGGTAAATACAAAACAAGCAATAGCAAAGAACAACCGGGTAACACCTACGTGATGCACTTCACTGTCGTGGGCAAATCTGATCTTTCCAAGAAGATAATATCCGGTCAATCCGAAAATGACGATCCAGGCACATAGGAAAATATCCCGTGAAATAAGATTCCATTCCAGGTTACGGTCGGAGAAAGACAGGAAGTAAAACGCAAATGCAAGCATGATGAATGCAAATACGACTTTTACAGAATTCATCCATCCGCCCGACTTGGGCAATTTTTTCATTAGGGAAGGGAAAAAGGCCAGAAGCGTGAATGGTAAAGCAAAAGCCAGGCCGAACCCGAACATTCCCACAATAGGTTTGATCGCCAATCCTTGCGCCGAGGATACTAAAATACTGCCGACAAAAGGTCCGGTACACGAAAAAGAGATCACTACCAACGCTAATGCCATAAAAAATGCTGAGATATATCCTCCTTTATCTGCTTTCTGGTCTATTTTATTGGTTAAGGAACTAGGTAGGGTGATTTCGAATAATCCGAAAAAAGACAAGGAGAAAATGATAAAAATAATAGCAAATATCAGATTGGTCAGCCAATGTGCAATCACCTGGTTGGTGATGTCAGCACTTTTGGTCAATGTTACCACTAAACCTACGGATACATATATCAGTATGATGGAAATTCCGAATATAACGGCTTTTGTAATGGTTTTGGATCGCTTGGTTTCATCACGCATAAAGAATGAAACGGTCATAGGGATCATGGGATAGACACAAGGTGTTAATATTCCAAGAAACCCGGCAGATAATGCCATAAGAAAGAACCCCCATAATGATGAACTTTCCTGCTCAGAAGTATCCTGATCCAAAATGATTGTTTCGTCTTTTTCAATGTGGAGCTGGGGCATGGCGTCTGGCTTAATCGTTTGAATGGGTTCTTTTTCTTCGATTAGTTCAATATCATTTTTTTTGTTCTCAGGTTTAGCACTTGTTACAGGTATTGCCGACTTTTTTTCTTTTTCAGGAATTATTTTCACGGAAATATCCACTTGATTGGGAGGTAAGCAGCTATTTTCATTGCAGCACATATACTCCAACTGACCTTTAAGAGTAAATTCTTCAGGTTTTAATATTTTGATTTTCTGATGAAAAACGGCTATATTCTTGAATTGACCCACTTCGATCCCAAAATTTTCATCATATTTGATTTCAGGTTTTGTGACTTCTACAATTTTACCTACCAATTCATAATTAGAATTTTTTTCAAAGGTGAAAGATGTGGGAATCGGTCGGGATGGACTTTCAGGCATTTCGGTTGCATACATCGACCAGCCGGGATCTATGGTTGCAACGAATTTGATATCAGCCTCCGTTGCTGTTTGCTTTTCAACGGAAAATGTCCATTTTACCGGGTCAAATGCTTGTGCAGTAGTGTATTGAAGTATGCTGATTATGAAAAATATGATAAAAAATAATCTTTTCATTTCTATTCCCTGCTAGACAAATTATTGAAAAATTTCTTCCCCGTCTTTCGTATAAAACTTGGCTTCAAGATATGAATAAGTAGATATGGGAACTATTTTTATATGGCAATGTAATTTCCGTGCCCATTTTTTGCGGGTGGAGGAGAAGAAGCCTTTGGTCAGATATGCTGCAACATAAGGATGTAGGTGGATGGTCACATGTTTGAGCTTTTCTTGTTGCACCATGTATGACAGATTATTATATAAATCATCATCGAACAGTACACTAGGTGTTATTTCTCCCGTTCCTTTACATGTCGGACATTTTTCAACGGTTTGTTCATTCAACTCAGGACGTACCCGTTGCCGGGTGATTTGCATCAAGCCGAATTTGCTGACCGGAAGTATGTTATGCTTGGCCCTGTCATCAGCCATTGCTTCTTTCATCTTTTCAAGCAATTTAGACCGGTGTTCGGCTGTATACATATCGATGAAATCTATGACAATGATCCCACCCATATCGCGCAAACGTAATTGTTGGGCAATATGTTGTGCCGCAATTAGATTTACTTCCAATGCATTTGTTTCCTGATCATTACCCAACTTTGTACGGTTGCCGCTGTTTACATCAATGACATGCAGGGCTTCGGTATGTTCAATAATCAGGTATGCTCCGTTACGGATGGAAACAGTTCTGCCGAATAATGCCTTGATCTGTTTGTTAATGCCAAATCTTTCGAAAATGGGAACCCCTTCCTTGATCAGGCGGACAATTTTTTCCTTCTCTGGAGCTATTGAGTTGATGTATTCTTTTATTTCCTTATAATAGTGTTCATCATTTACGAAGATATGGGAAAATGTACCATTTAACAAATCACGCAGGATCGTAGATGCCCGGTTCATTTCTCCGAGGAATAGCTTGGGAATTTGTACATTTTGCAAATTGCTGAATGCATCTTCCCATTTTTTCACCAGTTCACGTAACTCTTCATCCAGAATTTCAGCGGTTTTTCCTTCGGCTACAGTACGGATGATAACTCCGTAATGTTTTGGTTTAAGGCTTTGTACGAGCGTCCTGAGACGTTTTTTCTCTTCCGGGGATGATATTTTCTGTGATATGGATACTTTATCGGAAAAAGGAATCAATACTAAATTTCTTCCTGCGATGGAAATTTCGGAACTTAAACGGGGGCCTTTTGTTGATATAGGTTCTTTAGCGACTTGAACCAGAATCGGTTGTCCGGATTTAAGGATGTCTGCAATTTTTCCTTTTTTATCAATATCTTCTTCCTGTTTGAAGCGTTGCATTGACGGAGCTTTTCCTTTACGCTGCATAGCTGTTTCCAGGTACTTTTGTAAAGTTTGAACCTGAGGCCCCAGGTCAAGATAATGCAGAAAAGCATCTTTTTCATATCCGACATCAACAAATGCAGCATTCAGGCCGGGCATAATTTTTTTTACTTTGCCCAGATAGATATCTCCTACCGAAAATTGCAGATTACTCTTTTCTTTATTCAGTTCAACTAACTGTTTGTCTTTTAAATGTGCAATTACAATTTCGGACGGGGTTACATCAATAATTAATTCATTACTCACAACCCATTTCTGTTTTTGGGAGGTTATACTTCTGTTTACTCATTCTTTAAAACATAATGATTATTGTTTTTTCCAAGATCAACCGGCGCGTATTTAGAGTTGTTTGAAGGTAAAATACTCGCCAGCTGAGATTCAGAATGAATCATTATATTCTTTAATGAAATTAGATATTGTTCTTTAATAACTTTATGTTAAACGAGATCTGAGTGAATTGTTTTCCTCCTCAAACCCCATAGTAAGTGGCAAGTATAAAAATTAGGATAATAAACAACATCTAAAAGGAAAGAAACCTAAAACTTTCACAAAGAAAATTTTAGGTTCTTTATACTACGAACACAAAATAAATAATTATTTCTTTTTGTGCCTGTTCTTTCTCAAGCGTTTTTTCCGCTTGTGAGTTGCCATTTTATGTCTTTTTCTTTTTTTTCCGCTTGGCATTTTTTCTATTGATTTTCAAGATGGCTTAACCAATCTTATTTAACATTACTTTTAACTTGATTGACAAACGTCTTAGCCGGCTTGAAAGCAGGAATATTGTGTGCCGGAATGATGATAGTTGTATTTTTCGAAATGTTACGAGCAGTTTTTTGAGCTCTTTC
The DNA here is from genome assembly GCA_031275285.1 of Bacteroidales bacterium. Taxonomy (NCBI): domain Bacteria; kingdom Pseudomonadati; phylum Bacteroidota; class Bacteroidia; order Bacteroidales; species Bacteroidales bacterium. The sequence goes on from JAISOY010000064.1 coordinate 11,762, forward strand.
TTTAACGATGAAGCTTCCAAATCCTCTCAAATAAACATTTTGGTTTTTAGCCAACGACTTCTTTACGCTTTCCATGAACGCTTCAACTGTTTTTTGAACAGTAACTTTTTCAATTCCCGTACTTTTGGAAATTTCATTTACAATATCTGCCTTTGTCATGTCTTTAACTGTTATTATTTATTATGTTTACAAAATTTCAGGATGCAAATATATATCTTTATTGTAGATTAATAAAATATAACGCACATTTTTGCATGTTTTTTTGTACAAATATATGTTTTTTTTGAAATGGTAGGTCTGAAATTAATTAATTGGTATGAACTGAATAAGCGTAATTTACCGTGGCGTGACACTTCAAACCCTTACCTTATATGGGTTTCAGAAATAATATTACAGCAAACAAGAGTGAATCAGGGACTTGGATATTACTATCGGTTTATAGAAAAATTTCCTGATATCTTTGCATTGGCCGAAGCAAAAATTGATGATGTGTTAAAAGTTTGGCAAGGTC